>NYTD01000136.1 GCA_002683315.1 Deltaproteobacteria bacterium
ATAATAATTACTTGCTTTACACTGCGATTATCAACTTGAATCTTTCCTTGATCCAAGAAAACATCTCGAATTGCGATGATTGCAGCCATAATCAGTAATGTAAGAACACAAACGGAAATGACACTGCCCAAAATAAATCGCAATATGGGAAATTGAAAAATATAAAAAGAGACGTCGATACCAAAGATCGGATCTGCAACATCAAAAGGAACCGCATCAAAAAATGCCAGTGTATATAGCCATTGTTGAGCGGCCACAGATGCGATGAGTAACGACGGAATAATCACGACAGCCGCCAACAATACGCGTATCACAGTCTGAACCTGAGACTCTTTTAAAGTTCCTTCAACCAATTGCTCCCGCAATTTTGATATGGGAAAAGGTTTTGATTTCAGAAGAAAGTGAATGTTGGCATATACAAAAAGACTAGAGAACAAAAAAGTCACGGCAAATAAAATAACTTGCGTAGAAAATTTTGTTGTAAATAATTCTTCATGTCCCAAATAAAAAAACCAATTCCAGTCTACCAGTAAAGAGATAAGACTAGAGCTACCAAACCAAAGACCAGCAATTATCGCTAGGATAACGATGGAAAATATATTTTTCATTACATTGCCTTATAAAAATGCGAATACGCAGTACTCTTTAACCGCCACGTTAAGATAGTCCATATCGCTTGAGTCGATATAATAATGTTGTTCGAGAGATACCTATCTCACGAGCTGCTGCTGAGCGATTTCCATTGTGTTTTTTCAAGAGTTGAACAAAAAACTTCTCTTCATTTTTACGTTCATTATTTTGGAGTGGTTGGATATGAAGCTCTTGAAGCTGAATCCCTGCTTTTTCTATGATGCTCCCTGATAAGACATACGACCGAATCAAAACATTTTTGAGTTCTCGGATATTACCTGGCCAATTATGTGCACACAAAGCTTGACATGCTTCTTCCGTTATCTTTGCTTTTGGATCAATCTCCGATAATAATTCTTTTGCAAGAATGGGTATATCAATCAACCGGTCTCGCAGAGGAGGTAACATGACACTCAAACATGAAATCCGATAATAAAGATCTTCGCGAAATTGTTTTTCCCTCATCAATTCATGAAGATTACGGTTGGTTGCCGCAATGATTCGAACATTGGGATACTCTACTTTTGTTCCCCCTACTTTTCGTACCTCACCACTCTCCAAAACCCGAAGAAGCTTGGTCTGAGCTTGGGGAGTTAACTCTCCAAATTCATCCAAAAATAGTGTCCCTCCTTTCGCAAGCTGAAACGCACCCGGCTTGGTATGCAAAGCTCCTGTAAACGCACCCCGTTCATGACCAAACAATTCGGATTCAATAAGATCCTTGGGTAAAGAACCACAATTAATTACAACAAAAGGGCGACTTCTTCGTGATGATTTTGCGTGAATAGCGTGCGCTGCAAGCTCTTTTCCAGTCCCGCTCTCTCCCAGTAAAAGAACATGAAAATGATGCTGAGCAAAACGATCCAACACACCAAATATCTGCTGAACTTCTGGTATACTACTTTTTAACTTTCCAAAAGAAGCAAGATTGTGTCTCTCTACATCGATCTTTGATTCCACACGTAGAAAACTTTGCCCTATCCGAATCTCATCATCATGATAAACGGGAGTAATTCCTTGAATCGGTTGCCCATCTAAAATGACAGGGCCATGCCCAGGCTCTATCATTACTCGACCGCGAGAGGTATGAATATAACAGTGTTGTATACAAACATTGGGATCAGCGATTTCTAAATCACTTCCACTACCTCCGATACTCAGCCTACGTTTCGATAATGGAAACTCTTCTTCTTTTCCACGAAGCGTATGAATCACAACAGAAGAAGAATAGGTGTGCAATTCATTATCAGCACTCATAAGGTGCATTCGTACATCTTCAATCGGACTTTCTTTCGTTTTTTGTTCGCTTTCCCAACTCATCATAAACTGACAAGAAAATTCCATGATTTGAATGGTATCGTTTGCTTGTAATTTTTTTCCTTTACATGGAATGTCATTTACTGTTATCCCATGCCTCGATAAATCTTGAATAAACCAAGAGTCTTCGCGCTTATAAATTCTACAATGTGTTCGGGATATATCTGCACTTGGAAGTGCGATATCACACCGATCTGAACGTCCAATTAATAAACTTTGATGAAGAGGAGTCGTAAAGATACGGCTTTTTTGTCGAAAAAATTGTAAATAGTACATATTTTAAATTAGGGCTAGAGTGAGTAAAGAAAATCTTTTATCGTAAAAATAAAGAAATAATCGCTTGAACTGGATCAAGGCAACGAATAAATCTTGAAGATACCATTGATGCGGAAAACAACGTGAGTACAGAACAAAACATTGGATCATATCAGATCCTTTATCGACTAGGCAAAGGGGGAAGCAGTGAAGTATTTGCAGCAAAAGGCCCTTGGGATCAAAAAGTAGCCATAAAGATACAACGTCGACCCAAGAAACGAAGACGATTTTTGCAAGAACTCGATATACCCAATAGTTTTTATCACCCCTGTTTGACGCCCATATATGGATATGGAATCAATAATGAAGGATGGTCCTATCTTGTCATGGACCTCATAGAAGGTAATTCAGCAGCTACATATACGCGAAAAATGAGCAGTGGAAAAAAGATTACAGAAGCTGTGCGTATTTGTGCACAAGTATCAGAAGCATTGGGAAAAATGCATGAAAAAAACTGGATCCACGGCGACATCAAATCAAAGAATATTCTTATCGATCGAACAGGTCAGCCTCACCTCATTGACTTTGAATTGGCTAGACCACTTCATGAAACCGGACGAGGTGGTTTTTTTGGCACCCGAAGCTATGCTCCTCCAGAACAACATGAGGGAAAAAAACTCACAACATCCGTGGATTTATATGCACTCGCTTGTGTTCTCATACGGATGATAACCGACAATCTACCCTACGAACGCATATCCAATTCCAAACAAGCGTACATTAGAAAGACAGCTCAACCTAATATTACAGGGAATGTTCCCCCAAAGTTAAAACAACTTCTGCTTCAAACTCTTTCACCAAACCCAAAAGACAGACCACAGGAAGGATATCTCTTTTCCCGTCTTTTGTGTGATAGCATCAATTATACTCCTCCTAAACCGCCAATTCCAAAAACGTACTCGATGAGCGAACTCAGTAATATACTGAAAGAAGGCAATTTGAATGTACGTTCTTATATCCCTCATTTATATTATTTTACAGGAGCATCACGCGAACTTGCTCATATGTTCGTAGAACAAAAAAAAGAAGGACAGCAACAAGGATGGGTTCCTCCTGAATTTGGACTTCAATGGCGCCAAAAACTCTACGATTATCCTTCCAAAACCATTCGATGCATGATCTTGCTCGCAGCACTTGGAGGAAACCTTCGTTCCAATACACTCGCGGCTGCACTTAATCTCTCTCGACGAGCATTAAAGGAGGAACTTCTTAAATCTCCAGATATCCTTGTCTACAACAATGGACGTTGGAATCTCCGATTTGGCGCTCTTGACAGTATCATTCTCAATCACAAAAGTGCGCCAGAAACCATTCGCCTTCTCAACTCCTCTAAGCTTCAAGACTTGATCTATTGTCGTATTGCTCGATACATATCAAAGGGTAATTTTACAGAAGCTTGCAATTTACTACGTGTCTGGATTGATGAAAAAGCGGATACTTTTCGGCAATGGATATTTCTACAGAGACTTCTCCGTAAAGGTGTACAACTTGAACAGTATCGAAAGATCTTGCTATACCGACTTGAAGGAGATTGGATCGCCGCCTTGCATCTGCAAACCAGCAATGAGGCAAAACAAATGCTCAAATGCTTGGAAAGCATCAATCAAGGAGCCTTTCATGTCATTGGAACACTAAAAAAATTATGTCGCTCAACGCAGATCGATGTCATGATTGGAGCGCGATCTGTATATTCTGAATGGCATATCGCAAATGGACGATTTCACAAAGCTGCCCGCAAGCTCAAACGCTTATGTACTGAAACGGACATGTATCCGCAAAACATCGGACTTCAACAGCGTGCGATTATGCATACACATCTTGCTCAAACCCTTATGCTACACAAAATTGGAACCCAATTAGAAAAGTGGTCCATTACGGATAGCCATCGACAAATGATACAAAGACTAAAAAATGGGTCTCTTGATCAAAACCACATTCCGATGGATAAACTTACCAATCGACTTCCATACCTCAAAGCAAAATCGGAAATTCAAAATCGAAATCCAAACGATCAAAGTATTGAAGCGTTGCCTTTTTCACTGAGTCTTGGTGATCGAGCAGCACTTCTGTCCAATCCAATATGGAGGGACTACGAGCAAAAATTGCGCTTACCTCCATCACCGAAAAAAATATAACCCAAGGAATTTAATCATGTACGCCATTGCTATTCATGGAGGAGCAGGCTTAAGCACTCCTGAAGATCTTGGAGCAGAAAGAGAAAGAACTGCTCGTATCGACCTTGAAAAATCACTACTTGCGGCTGAAAGAGTTCTTCAAGAAGGAGGTTCGGCCGAAGAAGCGGTAATTGCGGCCGTTATGGTCATGGAAGATTCCCCCATGTTCAATGCGGGAAAAGGCGCTGTATTCGCTTCCGATGGAGTCCAACGCATGGATGCTTCCATCATGACTGGACACGATGAAGATGCAGGAGCATTGTGCGGTGTCTCTATTGTAAAAAATCCAATCCGACTTGCGAGTGCAATCATGCACAATACACCTCATGTTATGCTCTATGGTGATGATGCGCATGAGCATGCAAAAGAAGCGGGCCTTGAGATTGTTGAATCATCTTGGTTTCATACACAATACCGTTTGAACCAGCTAAAAAAGGCAAAGAAAGCCAACAAAATCCTGCTCGATCATGAACACGTCGACAAAGGAAAATCGAAAGGAACGGTGGGCGCTGTAGCATTGGACATACATGGAAATATCGCTGCAGCCACCTCCACAGGAGGATTGGTGAACAAACGTCCCGGTCGCGTTGGAGATTCTGCACTAATCGGAGCAGGTACATATGCCAAAAATTCCACATGCGCTGTATCTGCAACAGGACATGGAGAGCTATTTATTCGAGCAAATATAGCGGGACGAATGTCTGCACTCATGGAACTTGGAGGCAAGTCTCTACATGATGCTGCACATCAGATCGTATGGGAAGAGTTAGAAGAAGATGTAGGTGGTCTGATCGCAATCGATCAACAAGGAAACATTACAATGCCCTTCAATACAGGTGGTATGTTTCGAGGCAGCCTCAAAAAAGATGAAAAACCCAAAGTATGGGTGTGGAAAGAAGAAAACAAATAAAGGAGCGTAAACATGAACAAAACACAAGTTTCAATCGATGAACATGGAGTTGCGAGATTGATCTTTCGAAATGGAAGAGGCAATCCATTATCACCCGATCTCCTTGATGAAATTAATCATCAATTGGATAAAATGAGTGAAAATCCTCCTCGAGCACTCATCATTGATACAGATTCAGCATCTATTTATAGTGGTGGATTTGCGCTACCTATTGTAGCCAGCTGGTCCAGATCTGATCTTCGCGTATTTTTTGAAGGATTTTTAGATATCCTCTACAAAATCATGAGAATATCTTGCCCCACAATCACTGTTATTGAAGGGCATGCGATTGCTGGTGGATTCATTTTAAGTCTTGCCACAGATATGCGTTACATCAAAGATGCTCCGATTAAATTTGGCCTATCAGAAGTGGATTTAGGAGTGGCATTACCCGCAGGAGCGGGTGTCCTCTTTGAATACAGAACCAATTCCAGTAGTGCTCTGTACCACTCTATGACCGGACATCTTTTTTCCGTACAAACAGCGAAAGAAATCGGATTCGCTACAAAAGTATGTGATGACCCACTGGAAGAAGCGATGCTCATGGCGCAAAACCTTGCAAAAAAACCGGGAAAAGGAGTCGCAGGGACACGCATTTACTTTAATGAGCGAATTATTAAAGAAATGAAAAAAGCGGACGATGAATTCATGGATGACTTTTTGGACACATGGTTTTCAACAGAAGGACAAAATGCAATCCAAACACTTGCGCAAAAATTGAGTAACAAATAAATACATTCACATTTCTTTTGTTATATGAATTAAATCTACTCATAGGGAGGTAATTGTAATGTCCGAACAACCCACATTTGACGAAGCGCTCGATGCTCTTCGCGCTCTTTCACCAGACCTCAGAAAAAAAGCTTTTTCTACACTTAAGAAAGAAAGACAGGCCAAAGAAGCATCAAGGATCCACAAGCAAAGAGAATTACCCAATTCTCATTTCAGCAAATCTCATGTACTCAAACGCATCCCAAATCCACAAATGGCCGCCTATGAACAAAAGATCTACATCCCAGAGTTTACCTTTGTTGGAGCCATTAACCAGCCAGATTTTGGAGAGCTATTGCTCACATTCTACCCAAAAGAGTGGACCATCGAGCTTAAATCTCTAAAAAAATACAAAGACTCTTTTCGTGATGCACCCATGTCCTATGAACGACTCGCGAATGTCATGTTCGATGATCTCATTCAAGTTTATGAGCCCATCCGTTTGCGACTAATGATGCGTCTTCGTCCACGCGGAGGAATATCTTCTTGTCTAACAATCGACTCTGACTGGAGCATACGGGGAGGAAAAGAAGAATTTCGTGATTGGACATCCAATACAGATCGATACGGATTTCAGACGCATACTGCTGCCAAAATACAATAGTCTTATCAAGCAGAACATCAAAATCTGTGCTATACTTGAAACACTCACGTATTGAACTGTTGTTACTTTTTATGCTTTGTCATCTGCTTATTTTTGTCCTACCAACATTGGTTGCATGTGGTAGCAAAACGTCAGTGCAGGAAGATACTTCACCATTCATATCAGATGATGATACCGCCTTTTTCGAACCTTCATCCGATACACAAGAACCGACGGTCGACACACAAGATTCTTCAGATACAAATATCCCGCACGGGCCACCATTCTCTATTTCATCGGTTTCTCCTCAGTATGGTCCCACAATCGGTGGGACAGAAATTCATATTTATGGGTCGGACTTCCCCACTTCTCTTCGGGTCTTTATCGGTACAAAAGAAGCACAAATTCTCAGTTGTAACGAAACAAAAATTACTGTTCGAACCCCAAGTGTCGATCAAGAAGGCCTCTACGATATACAAGTGCAATCACAGGAAGGAACAGTCAGTCACACACAATCATTTCAATATTTTGACACCGCACAAGGACAAACCGGTATACTCGGCCACTTCGATATCCAACAACAGCTCGGAAGTTACTGGTCCGCGAACGAAGCATCTTTTGACGCCAAATTGATGTTTATTATACCTCAAGATGTCCATTGGTGGCATCTAAGTACCCCAACAATGGACATCTGTACTCATAGTGATGACATCCCTTCATTCTCGTTATACCCATTGGATATTTCTGCTCCTTTTTTGGAATTATCCAATGCAGAAGATTCTATCGCTCTTGTTTGGGATTCGTTTTATGAACTCTACGAAGAAGACAGCAATGCGACACTACTTCCAAATGACACAACATTCTCCCTCAATATTGAAGATGGGCTTCTCACGCACCTCTCTTTTCCTTCGTTTTTCCATACATCCAAACCCTCTGTCCTGCTTGCTCCGATTCTGGACTCAGATCAACCGACTACAATCACTCGAGATCAACAATTTTTATGGGAACCATCTGACGCAACATGGATAAGAATTCGCATGGCACGACTAGACCCAGTCACAGAACAATATAACGAGCAAATCATCTGCACGTTGTATGATGATGGTGTGCATACCGTAGATCCAGAGATTTGGAAGTCGTGGGATCCTGATCAGCAAATCGATGTATATTTTTCTCGTGCTCTCGAGAGTATTAGTGTCGCTCCACATAATCTTTCACAGGCTCGTATCGTTGGATCATACACGATTGTCGGTGCTGGATTTAGCGAGAACTAATCCCAACCACAAGCTCCCCATCCTCCAATACCTGCTTGCTGAGCTTGTAACGCATCTTCTGCAAACATTTCGCGAAATGCAGGTGTATCGTCAAATGGAAAATCTTTGGCCATCCCTCTTTGTATCATCTGACGTTGAACAAATCCTTGTGACCCAACACTGGTATGCACATATGCCAATGTCCGTCCAAATGTATCTTCGCATAGCGCATCAAAGCTTAACCAGACTTTTCTTTCATCGATGAGATCAATCAAAAAATCACGCGCTTCTTGAGCATAACACTCATCTGGTTCACCATCATATCCCAACTCAGCTGTATCAATACCAATAAAACGAACTTTTTCTTCTCCTTGTGGTGCTTGCACAAACACAGTATCTCCATCAACAACATAATTTACATCAACCAAAACAGGCTCTCTACAAGGATTTGAAGCTGCAGGAAGTGTTGTGGGATCGATAAGCGTAATGGGATCTACCTCAACGAAGGTATCTTCTTGAATATTCTCAGCTGTATCTAAACCCTTTGATACAGTACAAGCAAGCGCAAAAAATATAATCATTCTTATTCTCCCAGCCGAATAATCATAGCTCTATTATTCGTTTTTTCCAAAAAACAAGATATAAATAGCTAAAGACAACCCTTCCATATTATTCTCTATTTGTGTGTTTATGTACTTCTTCGCTATTTTATTTTCATGTAATGAAACAAAAACAGATACTGCTCAAGAACCATCTTTTCAATATCCTTCTCCAACTGAAATATTAGAATGGAGAGGAGCCGGAGGTCCAAGTACAACCTTTACACAAGAAGAACTCTGGAATAATTGCAGCCCTCTATTTGGAGGTGAGAACGATGATTTGCACCACAATTTGGTCGTACCGTATCGAGGTCATCTCGTTATGCCCTGGATTCCTGAGTGGAGTCGTGGTGGTGTATCTTTCTTTGATGTCTCCGATCCCTGTAATCCCAAAAAAGAAGGAGAACTCTATCATGAGCGCTTACGAGAATCTCACTCTCTGAGCTTTATTCATCTCCCTGACGATGATCCCAATGCTGGAGAGTACATGGTACTCACAGGTGTTCTCGGTCTTCAATTCTGGGAGGTTAGCGATCTGGATAACATGGAAATGCTCAATTACATGCAAATTGAAGGGGTCTTCTATCCCGATTCCTACACAAGAGTCGTTCTCTCTGTATTTTGGCAATATCCATACGTATATGTTGCTGCTGCTGACAATGGGATCTTTGTTGTAGATGCTACAAACCCCAGAGAACCCGAGCTTGTCAATCAATACATCTTTGACCCTCCACTGAGAACAGCAGGAGTATTTGCTGTTGGAAATACTCTTTTTGTCAGTTCTGCAGAAGGTTCCGATGCTGCACTACTGGATATCTCTGATCCAAGAACGCCACAACCCATCGGGGGTGGACGATTTCAAAGCAAAGATGGCAATGGAGAAGCCAAAGAAGCATACCATGCCAATGTTGCTGGCCCTTGGGCTTTATTTGCCCGTAAAGAAGGAGGTGGAGGCGTTATCGTGTACGACATTTCCGATCCGCAAAACCCGACGTATGTGAGCGATGTATTCACTGAAGGGGGAAATGGAGGATACGTTTTTTATGACGAGGGATTTTTGTTTTTGGGAGATAGCCACTGGTCCAAAGTATTCGATGCAACCGACATCAATAATATTACAGAAATCGGAACAGGTTACCTTCCAGGAGACCTAGATACAATAACCCCATATGGGAATGTCGCCATTCTCAGTGTGGATGACGAAGCCGAAGATGGTGTTGCTTCTGCCATTATGCCGTGGACCAAAGATCCAGATACCACTGGACCTATTCCGATGTACATCAATCCCAACGAGGATGCGCAAAACATCCCTCTTACAGCACGAATCGGAGTAAGTTTTAATGAAATGGTAGAGCCCACCTCCGTATTTCC
>NYTD01000137.1 GCA_002683315.1 Deltaproteobacteria bacterium
ATGTATCACCGCGCTGAAGAACACGCTCGGGATGCAAAACACAATCCGACTCATAATCCTTATGCTCATCCATGATCCGCAAGATCAACGGAAACATGAAAAAAATAAGAATTCCCAATCCTTCACGAAGATATGAAAAGACGATGGTTTCCGATACCAGACCTTGAACCACAGCAACCGATGTCATGTACGCGAGCGCATGAACAATGATGATTCCCGGAGGATAGCGCTCCAGCATCCACAGCCATATTCCTCTCATCTCAATTCCTCCAAAAACACCGATGCTTGAAAACAAATGAAAAGAGTCTTAACATGTAGGCAATGTCCATCACCCATTTTCTAAGTATCTTTTCATGAATCCGCTTCCGCATCCACCATCAGGAAATATTGCCGATCTTCTGTTGCAAAAAGCACAAGAACATCCTGATACAATTGCGATCGTCTTTCCACATGAAAAAGGTGACATCAAATACACCTATGCACAACTCCAAGAAAAAGTATGGACGTTCATGCAAGAGCTGCGAGAAAACAACATTCAAAAAAATGACCGCGTTGTTATCCTCTTCCCGGTGTCTGTTCAACTATACACCCTCATTGCGGCCATCTACTCGATTGGTGCCGTGGCCGTGCTCATCGATCCAGGAATGGGACTTTCGCGAATTACATCAGCACTAAAAACCGCAAAACCAAAGGCTCTGGTCAGCACAAAAAAGGCGCTCAAATTTCGATGGTTCATCCCTGCTTTGTGGCGCATTCACACATTTTTTTGTATCGACGGTCTGAGCTGGGGATGTATACCGATCGGTCAATCCCACACCACACCTCAACCACAATCGATGGTTGCTAGAAAAGAGACCGACCAAGCCCTCATCACCTTCACCTCAGGAAGTACTGGCGCACCAAAAGGAGCAAATCGACACCATCAATTTTTACTGGCACAACATCATGCACTCTTGCGGTCCTTTCCGCCCCATGAAAACCAGATTGATATGACATGCTTTCCGGTTGTCGTATTTCATAATTTATCTTGCGGACATACAACCATCATTCCTGACTGTGACATTGCCAAACCGGCAACCATGAATCCAGAGATCATCTGTAGGCAGCTGCAACAATACTCGGTCACCTCGTTGAGCGCGGCGCCAGCATTTATCGAAAAGCTCACCGCGTATCTCAAACAGACAAATCAAACACTCCCCAGTTTGAAGATCATGGCACTTGGAGGAGCTCCCATTAGCGCCCGCCTCCAACAAAACATATGTGATACACTGCCCCATACTGATGCGATTGCGGTATATGGTTCAACAGAAGCTGAACCGATGGCACACCATCATATCCGCACTCCGATTATCGAAAAAGATGCCTTTGTCGCAGGTACACCAGTGGACTTCATTCAGCTCAAAATCGTGCACGTTCCCAATCCCCCTCCGCAAAACCAAGATCTATCCACATTGGAAACAAAAGAAGTGGGAGAGATTATCGTCAGTGGTTCGCACGTCAACCAAGGCTACATCGACAATCAACAAGCCAATACCGAAAACAAAATCAAAGATGACAAAGGAAACATATGGCACCGAACAGGAGATCGAGGCTACTTCGATGAGAATGGATGCCTATGGCTCACAGGTAGAACCAATGATATCGTTCATCATGGTTCACAGATACTCGACCCATTCCCCATTGAAAGCCGCCTTCTAAAAATCCCCTTTGTCAAGCAGGCTGCCTTACTTGAATCCAATCAAAAAGGGTATCTATTTCTCAGCTTGGACTCCAATGAAAATGATATCGCTGCAGTGAAAGAGCTCCTTCTCGCATCAGAGAACAATCTCATCCTCTGTATTGCGGATAGACTTCCTGTAGATGGACGTCACAATAGTAAAATTGATAGGCCAACCATTCGACGATGGCTGCGCCATGCTTGGTGGTATGCACGAACCCAATACAAAGAGATCGCACAATGAGTTCAACAGAATACTCCATCTGGAACTGGGAACAACCACAACAAGACATCCCTTATATTCTCGCTGTCTCTATTGGGGTTCTGCTTATCCTTGGATTATCTGAGTTCGTCAAAAGAAAAGGCGTATCTCAAGAATGGAGCCGAAAGACTGCACACATCGGCTCGGGTGCTCTCGCAATCCCATTTCCTTGGATGTTCAAAAGCGTCTGGCCCATCATCATTTTGTGCAGTAGCTTTTTCCTGATCATGATGATTTCCAAAAGCATGAATTTTTTCCAAGGTGTCCATGGGGTCAAGCGAAAAAGTCATGGAGCATTTGTATTCCCTCTTGTCATCATTCTGGTTTTTTGCCTTGCGCAAGAACCCCTACACTACGCAATTCCTATCGCTGTGCTCTCTTTAAGTGATGCCATGGCCGCGCTCATTGGGAAAAGATATGGACAACATCAGTGTCATACACTGGGAGAGACCCGGTCGATGGAAGGCTCCACGGCTTTTTTCTTTCCCACATTTCTGTTGGTGCATATCCCACTCCTGCTTCTTACCGACACAGGACGTACCGAATGCGTCTTAATGGGATTTGGATGTGCCATCTTGGTTACCGCATTTGAAATGATTTCCGTACGCGGTCTCGACAACGTCTTTATACCATTTGGCACATGGTACGTACTTGATAACTATGCCGACTACCTACCCGATGAACTCGCATATCGCATTGGCTTTATGTTCGTACTCTTCATCTTTTTTCTTACGACTCTCCGCTACCACATATTTACAAGAACTGGAGCTGTGGGAGGATTTCTGGTCATCTACGGAATGTTCAGTATGGGATGGGACGGATTTTTCATTCCGGCTTTGGGTTTATTTGGGCCTTTGCTCGCGGCCGTTCTCTTCAAACATACATTCGGAAAAGATAAACCTCCTCCCATGGGTGTTTCCCACACCTTCCAATCGACGATCGTCGCCATGCTTGTCCTCTTTGCTTTTGATAACACAAAACAAAGCTGGCTTTTGTACCCATTCATCACCGCTTGTTCTGCTGGAACCATTATCGTCGTACTACGACTTATCGGCAATCGATCTCCATATAGGATTCCCATCATCATAGCCATGTCTGTTTTTGCACCCCTTATCGCACTGTACACAGAAACCCACCACATAAAAGATCCGACTCATCTTCTCATCGCATGGGGCGGAACCCTAAGCGCTGTGGCCCTATACAGCTACTCATACCGCTTCCAAGCAATCTTTATATGCCCACAATGTCAAGCCCAAACACTAGAGCGACGTCACTGCGGAGTTGATACACACGTTCTCTCCGGACACCCATTTTTTACCCAAGCTCGTATTGGTCTGGTTTCTATATTTTGTGCTACAGTATGTTGTTCATTATGGGTATCACAGTATGCGTAAATATCTCTCCACACTATTATTATATTTTCCTCTTCTCTTTGGATGCGGAGGAGGAATCGGATCAGAATGTACTGCCGAATCTGATTGTGCAAGCGGCTATTGCTACATCCCTTCACAAAGTAGCAGTGGGACATGCAAAGAAAACAAAACCCAGAGCATACCATAATGCACATCTGGGATATAATCATCACTTGTATTCCCGTGCTATGGATTCCTTTTGTTTGGTATACAAGGGAGCTGCGAAAAAAAAGCACCGACATATCGAACCAAAACCCGCCCCACCCCACACGTTGGCCCATGGTATCCATTGTTGTTGCGGCCTGCAATGAAGAAAAAACGATTCAAGAAGGACTAAATAGCCTACTCAGTATTGATTATCCCAACTTAGAAATCATCGTCGTCAATGATCGCTCTACAGACAACACCAAAAATATCATAGAGCAATTCACAGACAAAAGACTAAAAAAAGTACACATCGATACGCTCCCATCTGGATGGCTCGGAAAGGTACATGCACTTCATAAAGGCATACAACATACAACCGGAGAATGGGTCCTCTTCACCGATGCCGATATACATTTCTCGAACGCTTCTGTACAAAAAACCATCGCTGTATGCCTTGAAAAAAATCTAGATCACCTAACCCTACTTCCTCGAATGTACAGTGATTCCATCTGGGCTCAAAGTTGTATCTCCATCACATTGTGCTTTATCGCCATATCTCAAAAACCATGGCATGTATCAAACCCAGAACGAGAAGAAGCCATAGGGGCTGGAGCATTCAATCTTGTACGAAAAGAAGCCTTCTTGAAAACGAATGGTTTTGAGTGGCTCAAAATGGAGGTCGCAGATGACATCGGTCTGGGACTCATGATGAAACAATCAGGAGGAAAAAGTCATTTCTATACGGCATACGAAGATATCCGAGTCGAGTGGTATCCATCGCTTTCCTCTGCCGTACGAGGACTGGAAAAAAATGCATACTCTCAAATCGCTCGTTTTTCACTCCTAAGAGGACTATTGTTCTCCGGAGCCGCCGCAATTCTCGGACTTGTCCCCTTGATCTCTATATTTGGCTCCTATTCACCATGGCCCACAATTGCTTGTGTTATTTTTGCCGTCTACACTGCACACCAGATATACCCCATCTCAAAAATTTCAAAAATCACACTCTCCCTGTCTTTTGTAATCGGAAACCTCTTACTGTGTTACATCGGCCTTCGTTCCACGATTTTGGGCACCCTCCGCGGAGGAGTGATATGGAGAGGAACCGTATATCCAAATGCAGAGCTAAAGAAAGGCATGCGCGTATTGTTTTGAATAGGAGAACCGATGAATCAACCGCAAGAATACTCTGTCGACCGTAGAGGAATTGCATACTCGATTTTGGTCGCAATCTATGTCACACTCATTTTGCTGACCAACACCGTCGGAACAAAACTATTCGTTCTGTATGGTGTCGTGTTTCCCGTCAGTCTATTTTGTTTTCCCCTCACATTCCTTGTCACCGATATAGTCTCTGATGTTTTTGGCCCAAAACAAGCGCAGCTCTATGTCATCATCGGTTTTGTAGCCAGTATGGTCCTACTGCTGTTTGTTATGCTTGGATTATGGGTTCCTGCTGCCCCCTCGTATAATTTGGCCTCTTCCTATAACGATATCTTTGGCCCAACTTGGAGACTATTTTTTGCCTCGATGACCGCATATCTACTCGCCCAAACCATCGATGTTCGTATTTTTCACTGGATCAAAAGCAAAACCGGAGAGAAGCATCTATGGCTGAGAAACAACGCATCCACCATGATTTCTCAATTTGTAGACACCTGTACAGTACTTTTTTTGTTCCTATACAACAATGAAGCCGTATTCTCTGGCACTGTCACAGACCTTTGGAAGCTTGTGTTTAGCGTGTACCTTGCAAAGGTCACCATTGCGGCACTGGACACGCCATTTTGCTATCTGGGAATATGGTGGACACGCAAATTCCTCAATGTCAAAAATCCATCTGCCACTTCATAAGACCCGTCCACAGCATCATCAAGGCTGCATATTCCCATCGACAATTATTGCCATCTTTACAAACCCAAATCCAATAGACCGGCATCAAAAACAACCACAAACGAGCGACCTCACCCGCAGCCTTACCAAAGAGAAGCAATCCCAAGAATAAAAGAAAAAAGAGCAGCGTATCTTTTATCTTCTTCTTTTGCGAACAAAATAAAGGAATGAGCGGTCCCATCCACAGAGCAAACTCAACAATATTCACCCGCGTAGCAATCCACCAGTTTCCCCATGTCCAAGGAAATCCTTTCCACTGCGCATGGTGAATCATGGCGTTTTGGTAACGCAAAATCGGATTGTATGACCATCCCAAATACAGTACAAGATACACCAATACAAATCCGAAAAACACATAAAGCAAAGAATAAATCGATTCTTTGCGTACAGGAACGACCAATCCAGCCAGCAATATTACGGGCAACAGCGAAAAGCTAATAAAGCACCCAAAGCCGAAAATAACACCCGACAACACCAACTTCCCTATCTTCTGTTGCTCCATTCCATCATACAACACAACCATACAAAGCATTGTCAACATCGGATACAACGCCTGATCCATATGCATGACGATAAGTGAAAACGGAGCCGACACGACAAACAACAAAACCGGAACCCAAGGGTACTGTACACCTATTTTTTGAGACAAAGAGAACATTGGAAAAACAACCAGTCCCGACAACAGAGGCATCAAAACAGTCAACAACAACGAAAGGTTCCAATGCGCTCCATCCACAAACTCACCAGGAACCTCGCCAGCTCCAGAAGGAGCCAACATATTGAACAAGAAATACATCACCACTTGCCCGGGCGGTTTTGAAGCTGCATATCGCTGTGATGGAGACAGTACCATTTGCTCATAATCTCGCATCACATCGTGAATATTCCATCCTCGAGATCCTGTAATCACAAATTCAGAATGACCGGATTGGACACAATGATCCAATAAGGACTGCGTTCCAGCAAGGGAGAGAAAGATCGGGAGCAACCATGCACCCAAGAACAATAACAAAACCTGTTTATCGGCTTTTATTTTGGGTATCGACCACAGCAACCCCCCACAAGAAAGCCCCCAGACAGTCATCCATGACACAGAAAGAGGCTGAATATGAAATAAAAAGAACCACCCGCGAAGCAATGATGGAACCCCTGTACAAAGACATATCCCCCAAAATAAAAAACCAACTGCAACCAATCCCCTACGCATCATCTTCTTGGAATCTGAGCTTGGGTCTGAATTTCTCGCAATCGTGTAACGATGGTTGCATGAAGCTGTACACCGATCGGAAAAAGATATGCGAGCAATATGGAGAAGAGAGATAGGTTTGGTTGGGCAAGCATTTTACTGGTAAAAATACCCCACACATCCACTTCATTTCGAAGATATGGAACAATAAATTGACCATACACTGTAATCAAACTCCCAACTACCAAGGCCACAATATATGTGTCTTTCTTTTGCAGTTTTTGTACACCGAATTGAAGGACCAATTCCCATTTCGACCGCAGTCGTTCATCAGTTTTCTGTGCAAGCTGAAAATTCAATATATCAATGATTTCATCAATATCACTGGAATTTGGTATATCCACCCAAAGAAATAATACAATCTGATCCACCATGAAAACATGAACCTGTGTATTGTCAAATCGCCAATCTGTCTTCTGGATGTTTTGCTCAATACGCAACTTGACTTCTTTTATACCACGAGCAACCCAATCAGGAACAGATGATGAAAACAATTCGTCTTTCCTCATCACAATGCAATCTCGCATTTTTGGATACAACAATCCTTTTATATCGGCAGGGATATCAGCAATCGGATGAATGCATTCTTTCCACAAAGAAAAAAAAGCACGCCGACGATTTTGTTGAGAGGCAGAAAACATATAAAGATGTGATGAACAAGCAGTGCCATCACATCTTCACAAAGTCAAGGATAGAGATCAAGTATTATTTATTGGTGTGACTCAATATTTGGCTCATAGTAGAAGTACCCTACTGAATTTTCACCTTCATAATTATCGGTCACCCAAAGAAGAATACGAGATCCGACTACCTGTGCTCCTACATCTGAAATTTCTCCGGGATTGGTCAAATTCAAAGGAATCGGATTGTTGGGATCTTTGGTCCATGTACCTCCACCGTCAGTAGAAGTCGCAAGATTCAATGTTAAATTTTGTGCAGATTGATACCCGGTATATTGAACCCAATCAGTAAATCCAACATAAAACATATACAATACACCTTCAAAATCGACGACTGCTGCAGAAGCTACACCCATGGTATCATAAGAGCCATTTGCTTCCATTACCGGTCGCTGATCGTTAATAATCCATGTTTCTGCATCCAATCCATTCATCTCATAGATATGACATGCGGCTTCCATCCCAAGAAATGCCTCTTCGGCTTTTGCCGCCGCAATGTATCCTTTTAGCGCACCGCGTTCGGTGATGGTAATCGTCAAAGGCCAACATGGCTGGATCAATGCACCACCAAATAAAATATCAAAATCGGTTGTAAAGTTAATCACTGGATTTCGAGCACTCTTCGTCCAATTCTTTCCATCTGGAGACGTTGCTATCCCCAATCCCCACACACCAGGATCAAACTCATTGGTTCCCAGTGTAAAACCTTGATATGCCATCACATATTGCGAATCGATTGGATCCCATACAACGACTTGACCGGCGATCGAATCTTTATCCCAACCAGAAGGATCGGTAGACATCAAAGGATTGGATGGATGAGGAGTCCAGTCTGTACCGTTTGAGGAGACCGCGTATCCCATGGAAATACCACCAAAAGAATCAGATGAAGAAGATGTATACCACATCTGATAAAAAGGATGTCCCAATACTTCTGTCACATGAAAACCGATTGAACCCACATCTCCACCCCAGTTTTCTCCGGTATTGGTAAATACAGGATTGCAGTCATACGCAGAGACTTGCGTACCAGATACAGGAGTAAAAGAGCAATCCGTTACATCACCAGGGTTCACATCAGGTCGCTTCCCTTTTAATTCATAATCAGATGCACATGCTGTGAGACTTAGCAATACACCTACCAAAAGCAAATTCTTTACATTATTCATTGTCACTTTCCACTCCATACTCATTTTCACACTCAATTACGGCAAAGTCATTGCATTCTGCTTCTTGAATACATGTAAGCTGCCCCTCTACATCGACACCTTCTTCTTGGTAATACACACACCCCTCCTCACAAGAAGAGAAGCTGGGAAAAGCTGAATAATCGCATGTCTGAACAAGTTCTTGACATAAACTATAGCATGGACTTGCTGGACCACTTTGGGATGTGCAGCCCACCAACAAGAAAGCGGTTAATATTTTTTTCATACATGCCCTCGCATCTGGGTTTTCAAAAAGGATTGAGTTTATGATAACCTTTCTGTAAACCATTATATGCTCCGTAACATAGATGTTTCAGACGAAACAAAAAAACATCCCCCCGTATTCTGTCATGATTTTATACAAACATCCTCTTATATGGTGCCTTTTATCGGCATTCCTATTTGGAATTTCTCCAGCCCTAAGCAAATGGGCATTGGGGACCATAAAACCAATATCTATGGCTGCCTTCTTATATCTTGGCGCAGGGCTGGCCACGCTTCCCTTTTCTAAAAAACCACAGATTACCCAGAAAAAAGAATGGGCTCGAATACTGGGAGCGATTCTGTTTGGTGGAATTCTAGGTCCCATATTTTTGATGTATGGTATTCAAGAAATTGGAGGAGCACGAAGCGCACTTCTTCTTAATTTCGAATCAGTCGCAACAGTTATTTTGGGATGGATATTTTTTCGAGAACACATCACATTCACAATTATTCTCTCTGTGTTCTTTGTCACAATTGGTGGTCTATGCTTGAGCTTCTCACAAGAACAAGCAGGTCTCACATTGAATATCGGTGCACTGTATATTATCGTCGCTTGTTTTTGCTGGGGTTTGGACAATCACTACACTGCCGTTATCGAACAGCTCACACCAGCACAAAGCACGTGCATCAAAGGAATTTGTGCTGGATTGTTCAATCTTCTGCTTGCCTACTTCCTAGAAACAGATGTGATCTTTTCGTATGATATTGGAATCGTTCTGTTTGCTTTTTTAATCGGTGCCCTAAGCTATGGTGCATCCATTGTCTTGTACATTGCAGGGGCTCAACAAATTGGAGCGACAAGGGCACAGCTTATTTTTGCTTCTGCTCCGTACTGGGGAATTTTGACTGCAGTACTTTTATTCCAAGAGTCATTTTCATCCATCCATTTGGCCGCAACAGGATGTATGCTACTTGCACTATACATTCAAAACAAAGAAAGTCATGGACATGAACATATCCATACACAAATGACTCACAAGCATTGGCACCGGCATGATGATGATCACCACCATCATCACCACAAGACCCCAAGTACAGAGGTCTTAGGTTGGCATATTCATGAGCATGAGCACAATGAGACAAGTCATATTCATTCCCACTACGCAGACATTCACCACAGACACCACTAGGAGAAATAATGTTTTACTGGTTTTCAAAAGAGAGATGTTGGAAAACAAAACAAGATGAACAATGGATCATCCGTAACCCTCCACGACCGGAATGGGCACAAGAACTCGAAGATATCCCCGCAAAGTATTTTATACCTGTCTGGGTGCAAGCTTCCTCCTTAAACGAAATACAAAAGAGTTTCTTTTGGAAGAGCCTTGAAGAACTTCAAGGACAAGCGTTGGAAATATCACAATGGTTGCAAGAGCGAGAATACAAATCTCTACCAGAACGAACGGTTCGCTCTGACGATGAAATATTAAACCCCCAAGAACTACAAGAATTAGAAGATTCGGGCTGGATTCAAAAAGATGTAGAAGAAACTCCATCTCCAAAACAACCTTCCGATCGTGACTCTTACTTGCCACCACAACATATCCAAATCACAGAAGGTGGAAACCTACGTTTTTCTGCGAGGCATTAAGCGAGGTTACTCATCATCCCACGTCTCATCCAAACGATAACCACGCTTCATTGCTTGACGCTTCTGCTCAAATATCTTCCTGTTTTTTATGCTGACCTGATGAACCCGCTTTCTCCATCGTTTGAAACTGGAACGCTTCAATGAACGTCGCATTACCGTGATCACTTCATGCTCACGCAATCCTGTTTTTTCTTCTATTTCCTCAAACGTTACCCGATCTGCCCATGCAGCCCAAATCACCCAATCTGGGTCATATTGTGATGGTTCTGGATTTTTCGTTTTGGTGACAGGTCTCTTCTCTTTTCTTGTCATATCTCTACCCTACCTCGTTTAAAGGTATCTCACATACAGAAGATGCAAAGATTTTTTTCAGTGTGCTATACTGAAAAAAACTAATCTTGGATATCCAATGTTTCGAAAAACTCTATTGATGGTTCCCTCAATACTGTCTATCTCTTGTGGAATGGGACTAAAGACAACCGTCACAGTTGATACTGCTTATCTTGAACCCAGTGATGAACCAAGCCTCTCTCCCACTTCAGAACCAGAGAATCAACCAACTTCAGAACCTGAGGATGAACCCACATCTGAACCAACGAATCAACCAACTTCAGAGCCTTCTAGTCCGACATCTGAACCAGAGTCAACATCTGGAGATGGTGACTTTGTCATTTCAAATATCACTCCTCAATTTGGTTCTACATCTGGAGGGACAGAAGTCACCATTTCAGGAGGCCCATTTGATGCGAGTGCATACGTTGACTTTGGTGGCTACCCTGCTCAGGTAATAAGCAACAACGGAATCTCACTCGTCGTTCAAACCCCCTCCTTCCCCGGAGAAGGGACGTCTGATATCACTATCAATACCAATGATGGTTCACAGACTGCATTCTCTGCATTTCAATTCTTTGCAGATGGAACGGGACAAACTGGTGGAATAGGCTCTGTGTACTACATCACCTCGACAGGAGACTACTGGGGAAGCACCACTGTTGAACTATCGGGAGCCAACATGACCTTTGTCTCTCCAACCCAATTTCAATGGTGGGAATTTAATACAACCAGCATGGATACATGCTCGAATTCTTCCTACCAGTACCCGGGTGTGTTTACCGTCTACGATTTTGGACAATCCAGTATCTCATTAAGTGGAAATGCGGGTAACATGAGTCTTCTGTGGGATACGTCAACCAATCTATTTGCAACAGAAAACATTACCAGCTCACTGTCCAACAACACAACCTATTCTCTAAACGCTATGTCTGGCGGAATGGCTGGTTTCTCTGTATCCAATATCATGAGATCTTCTCAATCTTCCATTGTCTATACACCCGCCATATCAGGTAGCACTGTTCCCAGTATTAGTCAGTACCAATCTTTTAGCTGGTCACCATCTGGAGCTGATTGGATTCATATTCGCCTGGCTCGATTGGACCCCATATCATTGAATTACTCTGAAGAAGTAAACTGTATCGTACTTGATGATGGTTCTTTTATCATAGATGGAAGCCAATGGGGTAGCTGGCCCACAACAACCTATGATTCTAGCGGAAATCTCGTTGGAGTACAGATCGATGTGTATTTTACCCGCGTGATTGAGCAGATAAGCATACTCCCCCACAATAATTCCTATGCTCGAATTGCTGGAGAATATACCTTGGTTGGTGGTGCCTTTGCACAATAGTCAACCTATTGAACATTCTCTCCAAAATACCATGACACATCAAGCCAAGGAACGGGAAAATAATCACCAGACGAAAATGTGTTGACCAATCCCAAATCAGTGGTGAACTTCTTTGCGATAAAACGTATCCCTATGGAAGAAGCGACCATTTCCACATCTATTCGGCGCCAATCATATTGGAGCTCATCTTCGTAACAATAGTCAATATTTGGATCACAACCGGGTGTCATCACTCCCGTATATACATATTCGGAATATGGAGCGTTTAGAATCCAATTTTCCGTAATGAAAGCAATAGAAGGAGAAATCCTTTTGTACGCAGAAAAATATAGGGGTATAAGCTCGGTTCTCTCAATATCAAAATCTAATAGTGTAACTCCCCCACCAATGGTAATATGTTGTTCTGAATCACCGTATGTCGCATTTACGAAAGGAATTGAAAGACTCTGCTCAGCAATAAAAAAAGTTTCAATACCTCCACCAACATAAACGTCTTCGTATACCTCTGTACCATAACGAAGTCCCACTACTCCCAAAATAGAGTCTAGATCACCATAAAATAGTGAGAGAAGCGCAAATGGAACAGACGTTCCAACCAACACACTTAGGTCTTGAACGGGAGAATATGCGACCGCAGAAAACAGGAGCTCTTTTTGGCTGAGATACCCTGTCTTCGGTGTCATGGGCATGGCTGTAGGAGCATAAAAGTAGCGAGTATATCCCAAATCCTGCTGCATAAATTGTCCCTTTGGATAAGAAAGAGTCAAAATGGAAGAGTCTGGAACATGAAGGTCTTTATTACCCCCCACATCAATATGTACACCATTCTCATCATCCAAGATTGAGCCATGAAGTGTATCTCCATTTTTCAGCGTAACGACTCCATTTTCTCGAACGGCCTTCTCTTTTGGAATGTCTTGTACATCAATATCTAGAGACTTCTCTGTACTTTTCGAAGGATTTTCGGCCTTAGACGCATCTTGTGTAGGCGCTCCTTCATCTGAGGTTTCTGCATTCATCGCGCTGGGATCTTGCGTGGTACAAGAATCAGAATGAGCACTCCAAGAAGGATTGTCCATGAGAAATACACTCGTGCATGTGGAATCAACTTCTTCCCAGCATGCATAGCAATTACCCTGCGGATCTTGTACGAAGGTAGCAAAAGTCCATTGTTGGTGATTTGTCCGAATTTTTTCTGCATTACAAGCATGACTGCTTTCATCATTGGGTTGGGAAGAGTCTACCCCTCCAACACAATAGTTTTTCGCATCTGTTTGCACGATTGGGGCAACGGTATCGACTTGCTCAACCTGCTCTTTCGAAGGCTCTACGTTTTCTGCTTCTTCGGATTTGGATGACTCCTCATCTTTCTTTGCTCCATCGGTTGAATCATCACCTTCAACAGAAGAAGTCTCATCTTCTTGAGGTGAAGGTGGTGTATCCGTCTGTTCAGATGACGGCTCTTGAGCATATAGATTGGACAATATAAAAAATAGCATAACACCCCCTATAAATTTAAGTATGATTGTTATCGTTACGATTTCGTGGAAGACGTTTCAGATGTGCCTTCTTGAATATAGGTTTCTCCACGATAGCGCATTGCATACGGTATGAATAAAAGCGCAGTCAAGAACATGCAACCTGCAAAGAATAAATAGTATTGAACGTCATCTATTTTGTTCGTCGCATATGCGAAGGTTCGACCTTGTATGGAGTCCGATGTCAAAGAGCTACCCTGAGGCTGCTTTACGAGCTCCCAGCGATGCGTCAATGTATCTCCATTCGGGTCCATTGTTCCAGAAGCGTTCAGCATAATCGGCTCAGAGGATAGAACAACATTCATCTCATTCGCAAGAGAAATCTGCGGTGGTAGATTTTCATTGATGACCATCACTGTCACCTCTGATTTTGCAACATAGGCTCCTGTCATGGCTTGCACTTCTACGGTATGTGTTCCGATATCGGAAATCGTGGCACGATTAAAGGAACGCCCATCTTCAGCAAGCTGAACCGATGTAGAGGTCGATTTCCAGCTCAAGTCTGGAGATTGTGTCGTATCTCCAGCATCATAATCCGTAAACAGATTTACTGTCTCACCTGGCTTAACATATACAATATCATCCAAAAATGAAATGGAAGGTTTTTGAAATTCCTTTTCCTTGATGGTCTGATCAACTTTTTCCTCTTTTTTATCCTTGCGCACATGAACAGTAATCTCTTTTGTTTCACTCAAGGTTCCATCACTTGTCGTCAATGAAAAGACATAGTCTCCTGGAACCTGTACCTCAATCTGTGGCGTTGGATTTTGGATGTAGCTGTTCACCACACTGACAAATTGATTTCCAACCGAAACCCCAAGAAGATAG
>NYTD01000138.1 GCA_002683315.1 Deltaproteobacteria bacterium
TAGAAGCATGGATAGAGTTCAAGAAGCCGCGCAAGCGATGTTGGGTAATGTATTGGTTACCAAGCAGACAGGTATAGAAGGCGTCAAAGTAAATACCATTTACGTGACAGTCGGTGCAGACATTGCTCGTGAAATCTATGCTGCGGTACTGCTTGATCGTCAAACGTCCAAGATCTTGTTGATGTGTTCCGCAGAAGGTGGAACGGAGATCGAGGAAGTGGTTGAGGAAAATCCAGATGCGATACTCAAAGCGTATGCGGAGCCCATGACTGGATTGTCTTCAGAACAAGCACGCGAAATGGCTGCCAAATTAGGCTTGGACAACAGCGAGCATTCTTTGGCAAGCGGGACCAAAATGTTCCAAGATCTCTACAACGTATTTATGAAATACGATGCTGACATGTTGGAGATCAATCCTTTGATTGTAGATTCTCAAGGTAGTGTTATCGCATTGGATGCCAAAATGTCCATCGACTCAAATGCATTCTTCCGTCATGCAGAATTGTTTGCACAAGAAGACGAAGGAGAAAAAGATCCATATGAAGCAGAAGCAGAGAAGTATCAGTTGAATTTTATCAAGCTTGATGGAAACATTGGTTGTATGGTGAATGGTGCTGGTCTTGCGATGGCTACAATGGACATCATTAAGTACGAAGCGAAAGGACGTGGAATAGAAGCTGCTCCTGCAAACTTCTTGGATGTTGGTGGTTCCGCAAAACACGAGCAGATTAAAGTCGCTTTGGAGCTCATATCGAAAGATCCAAACGTAGAGTGTATTCTTGTAAATATATTTGGTGGTATCATGAGCTGTCAGGTTATTGCTGAGGGGGTTCTCTCTGCCATTTCTGATTGTGGATTAACGGTTCCACTTGTGGTTCGATTGTCTGGTAACAAGGCAGAAGAAGGAAAACGTACATTGGCTGAGTCCGGACTAAAAGTCATTACTGCCGATAATCTTGCCGAAGCAGCCGAAAAAGCTGTGAGCGCAGTGCAAAAATAAGGAGAAGGATATGTCTATTTTGGTTAATTCTGAAACTCGAGTAATCTGTCAAGGGATCACTGGTTCCTATGGCGGACGTCATGCCAAAGCTTGTTTGGAATATGGGACGCAATTGGTTGCAGGTGTCACACCTGGAAAAGGTGGTCAAGTGTTTGATGCGGATGGCTTCAACATTCCCGTCTACAATACAGTTCGTGAAGCCAAAGAAAAACACAATGCGAATGCAACGATGATATTTGTACCGCCAAAGTTTGCTGCGGGCGCCATCATCGAAGCGGCAGATGCCGGTATCGAAGTAATCGTAGCGATTACGGAAGGAATTCCTGCAAACGATATGGTAAAAGCAAATGCATATGTAAAAGAACGTGGCTTGACCTTGATTGGGCCGAACTGTCCAGGTATTATTACTCCTGGTTTCTGCAAGATGGGTATCATGCCTGGTCATATTCACCTTCCTGGTCGTATTGGTGTTGTAAGCCGTTCGGGAACATTGACATACGAAGCGGTTGGTCAGCTCACTGATTTGGGTCTTGGGCAATCGACTTGTATCGGTATCGGTGGAGATCCTGTTATCGGAACAAATCACACTGCTGCGATGAAGCTATTCAATGATGATCCCGATACAGATGCTGTCATTATGATCGGAGAAATTGGTGGTTCGGCTGAAGAAGACGCATGTGCGTGGATTAAAGAACATATGACGAAGCCTGTTGTGGGCTTTATCGCGGGTGCGACAGCTCCTCCTGGACGTCGTATGGGACATGCAGGTGCGATTATCTCTGGTGGCAAGGGTACAGCGGAAGCAAAATTCCAAGCGATGGAAGATGCAGGAGTTCATGTAGTTCGATCTCCAGCTATGATGGGCAGCAAGATGAAAGAAATTCTTTCAGAAAAAGGATTGATCTAGACTTCGCCCACGTCTTCCAACGATACAAATGTTTTCATTATGATGCGGTATGTCCAAGCGACATGCCGTTTATTTTTGGTTTTCTTTCATTGCTTTGATGAGATGCTGCGGATACTCTTGTGATTTCTTCTTGAGGATATAGGTCCCTGCAGAGCCCAACTCACGACTTCGATTGATGCTTAGTCGGTGGATAAGTGTGTTGGGGCCCATTTGCTCAAATAGGATGTATTCTTCTTGAAAGTACACCGGTTGAAAAGAACCCTTTTTACTATCAGTAAGATGACTATATAGAAGAACACCCGTATTGAATCTTTTTTCGATTGAGTCTAAACACATATATGCGGGTTTCATCACTCCAATAAATGATTGGGACGTAATGCAGATACTATTTTTATTTTTGTGCGCTTTTTCAACACCAGGCATATTTTGGCTACGAAAATCGGCATCCATGTATAAATTGTATGCTTCGTTCCAAGAAATATTTGGAATGCACACACTTGTCTCAAGTGCATAGGTCTTCTGAAGTTCTTCAGTTGTCTTTGAAAAAGGGTAATGGACGGCAGACTGGTTTGTACATGCAAAATGTGCAGAGGAATATTTTTGAACCAGATATTGATGAGCAGTATCCAAAAAGTGTGCTCGATCTTGATTCGATAATGTCGCAGGGAGTAGTTGTGGATGTGTATATTTTTGCTGATCAAGCCAAGAAGAATTGGGACGGCTCCACACTGTTGATAGAAAGAGAAATAACATATTGATGCTCATAAATGGATTTTGAAATATTCTTTCTTCAGAAAGATGAAGATTTACTTAGACTACATTAAGTCTATTGTACATCTGAGATATCCGCGGATATTTCTTATTCTTCATCTTTACAAAAGTATCCACTGTTGTTTTATTCGATCTAATCTTGTGATGGTCAAAATAGTCAGTGTAAAGATGTAGATAATTTTATTTTTGTATACGTACGAGGAGAAATCAATGAATACGATAATTGGATTGATTATTTCATTATCACAAAATGGATTTGCCGCTCCAGATGAACTGGTTTTTGGTATTCTTCGAGATGGAGACACTCCAGCAGAATTGCAACGAATTAATTCGTATATGCAAGCGATTAAAGGTTTAGAAGCTCATTTTGGTCCAGAAGTAGAGATTCGTATTCCTGTCGAGTATAGACAGCCTCCTCGAAAAACAGAAGATAATACACTTCTTGAAGAGCAAGAAGAGAAACTAAAATCTTTGTTGGCGATCAAGGAGATTGATTATATTATCGCTTCAGGTCCTATAGGAGCAAAAATTGTCTCCGATTATGGACAGAAGAGACAAGGATTATCAAAGCCGGTATTTGCACCAACCGTATATGATGCTCAATTGCAAGGGCTTGCACGAGAAGAATACGGTAATGTATCAGGCATTACTAATTTTCATTTTGTTGATATACCGTACACCTTTGAACACGATTTGACAGCTTTTTCTGATATTGTTCCTTTTTCAGACCTTGCTGTAGTTGTTGATGAGCAAGTTGTACAGATGTTAGGAAAGAAACTAAAAGAAAATCTTCTTCGACGTTTTCCCCAAGTTCGTAATCTTGAGATCTTATCGGTAGGAGATTCGGCGAGTCCACTGATTTCACAGCTTGCATCTCTTCCTGAGACGATAGAGGGTATTTATATTACAGAGACATATTCTATGGGAGAAGATCAAAGGAAGTTATTGATTGAAAACTTGAATAAGCTCAAAAAGCCAACTTTTTCACGACTTGGCAAAAAAGATGTTGAGATGGGTGTCTTTGGTGGGCTTATGTCAAAAGATACACAAGTACTACGTAGTGACTTTCTACAAGAGAGTATAAAGAAACACTATTTGGATAAAACTCCTCTTAAGGACTTACCTGTACATGTGAACGTATACGGGAACCTGATGATCAATATCGAAACGACAGCATCAATAGGTGTTGCTCTTTCTTGGGATGTTTTAGCAGAGGCACAGCAGATCAATGGTCGCACAGGATATGGCCGTTTTGGGATGACTGATGGGGTAGAAGAACTGAATCTTGCATCTGTTCTTGATGTCTCGGATGAGCATCCTTTATTGCGTGCAGAAAAAGAAAACACTGTCTTATTGGAATATGGGATTAAAAAGGAAGAGTCGAAGACACTTCCTACGTTGGATGCAAGTTTTGGTGGTTTTTTGAATGATCCAGATCGAGCGGATCAATCTCTAAATTTACTTCCTTGGTATAATGTAAATACGGGGGTTCAAGTACATCAAACATTGTTTTCTCCAGGAGCACAAAGCGCTATTCGTCTCTCTGAAGAAAAGTATCGTTTTGCAACTGAGAATGTAGAGCGAAAAAAGGAGCTTCTTCGTCAAGATCTAGCACGTGTATATATGCAGCTGTGTCATGCTTTTGCACAAGAGCATGGATACAGAGAAATGCTTGGTCATGCGCGTAACATATACGATATCGCACTGCGTCGAAGCAAAAAAGATTCAAAACTACAGGTCGATGTACTTCAGCTAGATGCGATACTACAAAAATATAAAAAAGGTGTTTTGGATGCACAAGCCAAAACAAGACAAATGGAAATAGCGCTCAATAAGGTTATGTGGAAACCTTTAGATCGTTCTGTTCAGGTTACCCAGCGTGATATTTTATTGAAAGTTCCAGCAAAGGAAGCTTTACTCATGGGGTACATGAAAGATCCACAGAGTTTCCCAGTGTTTACAAAAACATTGTTGGAGAGGGGTATATCATCCAACATTGATATTAAAACGAAAAGGGCGAAACAAGAGTATAAAAGAGTAGAACTCGACGAGCGTAAGAAGACAATGTTCGATCCCACAATAGGAGCATATGGTGGGGCTCGATTGAATTTGGCACAGCCATATGATGAGCGTTTTGATAGTGATCTTCTCAAAGACACTATTTCACAAAGAGATAATTTGGATTGGACTGCGGGAGTGTATGTACAAGTTCCTTTATTCGATGGTTTTTATAAAAAACACGAGTTGTCTCAGAAATATGCAGAGATTGCTCAAGAGAAGTATCTTGTACAAAATGCAGAACGTACACTAGAAGCAGATATTCGCCAGCAGCTTATTGAGATCAATGCACGATATCGGAGTATTGTGCTTAATAATAGAGCGAAAGAACGCTCGTTCTCTGGGTTTGAAGCTGTTTTATCTGATTATGAACAAGGAAATGTGGCTGTAAGTGATGTCTTATCGATTCATAGTATTGCAACAGAGAGTTACTTTGAGCATATAAGGTCATTATTTTTGTTTCGAAGCGCTTTTCTTTCTCTTCTTGGAGAAGTTGGATTGTTGGATTACTACGTAGATCAAAAGATAAGCGAAGAGATTTTTGATGAACTAAACACAGCGTATCGTCAAAATGGATTCACGCTTCCCAATCGTTCGCGATAGTTTTATGTCGATTTTTCTGAGGAATCGGTTATTGGAAGCCTGTAAAATCATTTTGATATAGATCTCAATCCAAAGGCTCCTCTATTGACACGGGGCTTTTCCTTATTAGATTGTAGATCAGTAACCGAGAGGAAGTATAATGCGGTTTTTACAATCAACAATAGGGCTCAAAATATTGATGGCGTTTACAGGAATTATCTTAGTTGGTTTTGTTCTTGTTCACATGTTGGGTAATCTTCAAATTTTCATCCCTTTTCAAGGGATTTCAGGAGAAGCAGCTATCGATAAGTATGGTTACCTACTCAAGAGTAACGCTGTTGTTTTGTGGGGTGCTCGTTCAGTACTTCTTGGAGCTATTGTGGGGCATATTTTTGCGGCGGTAAAGCTGACGAACCGATCAAATGCTGCTCGTCCACGGAAATACGAACTCCATAGATGGTTTTCTGATTCTTATGCCGTGCGTACGATGCGATGGGGGGGGGTACTTGTTTTATTATTTGTCATTTATCACCTCCTTCATTTTACAGTAGGTGTTGATGCGGCTCTGTTTACTGAAGTTAAACATTGTGGACCTTTGGAAGGGGGAGCTGCAAATACTTGTTTTGTTCGTGAGAATGTTATTCGAGGCTTTCAACAACCGTTAATATCTGGTTTTTATATGATTGCACAAGTAGCACTTGGTTTACACCTAACTCATGGAGTCTGGAGTTTGTTTCGAACACTTGGATTTACTTCTCAGCAATGGAGTGAGCGTTCAAGAATTCTTGCCATGAGTATTGGTGGTCTTATTACATTAGGAAATATAGCAATCCCTTTATCGATTCTTATGGGCATCATCAAATAAACTTGTACACTCATCGCGACAGGAGAAAAAATGACAACGGAAGATTATACCACAGAAAGTAACAATACCTTGAGAAACAATGGGCCTGAAATAGATCCAAACGATCCAAACAAGTCTATTGAAAGTGCGTGGGACCGTCATCGATTTGACATTAAGATGGTAAATCCAGCCAACAAGCGAAAGTATAAGATTATTGTCGTTGGTACAGGTTTGGCGGGAGCTTCAGCAGCTGCAACACTTGGCGAACTCGGCTATAATGTCCTCAATTTTTGTTTTCAAGATTCTCCTCGTAGAGCGCACTCTATTGCTGCACAAGGAGGAATAAATGCAGCCAAAAATTATCAAAATGACGGTGATTCAGTATATCGTTTGTTCTATGACACGGTAAAAGGTGGTGACTTTCGTTCTAGGGAATCCAACGTATACCGACTTGCACAGGTGAGCGTCAATATTATTGACCAGGCTGTTGCACAAGGAGTTCCGTTTGGACGTGAGTATGGAGGGCTACTGGCGAATCGCTCTTTTGGTGGTGCTCTTGTATCTCGTACATTCTATGCGAAAGGTCAAACAGGTCAACAGCTTCTTCTTGGTGCGTATCAAGCGCATTCTCGCATGGTCGATGCAGGTAAAATCGTCATGAAGACTCGTACAGAGATGCTTGATCTTGTTTTAATCGATGGAGAAGCAAAAGGAATTATTGTCCGAAATCTTGTGACAGGAGAGATTGAATCGTACGCTGCAGATTGTGTGGTTCTCGCGACAGGGGGATACTCCAACGTTTTCTTCCTATCAACCAACGCAATGGGCTGCAATGTGACATCAACGTGGAGAGCAAGTCGTCGAGGGGCTCTATTTGCAAATCCTTGCTATACACAGATTCATCCGACCTGTATTCCGCAAGCGGGGGACTATCAATCCAAGTTGACGTTGATGAGCGAGTCTCTTCGTAATGATGGTCGTGTTTGGGTACCCAAAACAAAAGAACTTGCTGAACAAGTTCGTTCAGGAGCCATTAAACCTAGGGATATCAAAGAAGAAGATCGCGATTACTATTTGGAGCGTATTTATCCTACATTTGGAAATTTGGTTCCTCGTGATGTTGCATCTCGTGCAGCAAAGCGTATGTGTGACGATGGGAAAGGTGTTGCACAGACAGAACGTGGGTACGGTGTATTTCTTGACTTCAAAGATGCAATTGAACGTGATGGTGAAGATGCGGTTCGTTCTCGTTATGGAAACCTTTTCGAAATGTATGAGCGAATCACAGACGATAATCCATACGAAACTCCGATGCGTATTTACCCTGCACCACACTACACAATGGGTGGGCTTTGGGTTGACTACAATTTGATGAGCAATGTTCCGGGGCTCTTTGTTATTGGAGAAGCAAACTTTTCGGATCACGGAGCCAACCGACTTGGAGCTTCCGCTCTCATGCAGGGACTGGCAGATGGATACTTTATTTTGCCATATACCATCGGTCATTACCTAGCTCAGGTTCCCAAAGCCGGCTTTTCCGATGTAAAGCGTCCAGAATTTACCAAAACCAAAGAAGAGGCGATTGAACGTCTTGAAAAACTGCTCAACGTCAATGGAACCAAATCTTGTGATGTCTTTCATCGAGATCTGGGATATCTAATGCTTGACAAGGTTGGAATGGGCCGAGACAAAGAAGGACTAGAATTTATGCTTAAGAGAGTGCGGGAAATTCGCGAAGATTTTTGGGAGAATGTTAGTGTTCCAGGCACTGCAGATGGTCTTAATCCATCACTAGAAAAAGCGAATCGTGTTGCAGACTTCTTAGAATTTGCAGAGGTCATGGTTTATGATGCTCTTACAAGAAGTGAATCTTGTGGTGGCCATTTCCGTGAAGAGTCACAGACGGAAGAAGGAGAAGCTAAGCGTGATGATGAGCAATTCTGTCATGTTGCAGCTTGGGAATACAGAGGTCCAGGTCAAGAACCGATTCGTCATACCGAAGAGTTAACATTTGATTATGTCAAACCCAGTCAAAGGAGCTACAAGTAATGAGTGGAACATTAAACTTTACCCTCAAGGTATGGCGTCAAAACGGAACCAAAGACAGTGGTTATTTTGAAGAATACGAAGCAAAAGATATATCAGAGCACATGTCTTTTCTTGAAATGATGGATATTGTAAATGAGAAATTAGAAGCGGAAAATAAGGAGCCTATTGTATTTGAGCATGATTGTCGTGAAGGAATTTGTGGTTCATGTGGTTTCATGATCAATGGTCAGCCTCATGGTCACAAGTCACGAACAACAACATGTCAGCTTCACATGCGCGAATTCAAGTATATGGATGGTGGTACAATTGTTTTGGAACCATTCTCAGCAAAGCCATTTAAAGTACTCAAAGATCTAATGATTGATCGTTCTGCATTTGATCGAGTCATTCAATCGGGTGGCTATGTTTCCATTCGTACAGGATCAGCTCCAGATGCCCACTCGATTGCAGTAGAAAAAGATTCTGCCGACAAGGCATTCGATGCGGCGACGTGTATTGGTTGTGGTGCGTGTGTAGCCTCTTGTCCCAATGCTTCCGCAATGTTGTTTACAGGAGCAAAGGTGACACATCTTGGGCTAATACCACAAGGTCAAACAGAGCGTTATTCTCGTGTACAAGAAATGGTCAATCAAATGGATTCAGAAGATTTTGGCCATTGCTCTAATTTTGGTGAGTGTACATTGGCTTGTCCAAAGGGGATCTCACTAGATGTAATATCGCAGATGAACAAAGACTTGCTTGTATCTCAGTTTAAGGGATAGAATATTTATCATAGCGGATGTAATTATTGACATCACAATGGCCTTCTTATTTATAAAGAAGGCTTTATTCTTTAGGGGACTTTTGATTGGGATCGAGTGCTTGATTGTACAGTTCTTGCAATTCTTTTAGATGCTCTTCGAGTGTTTCATGTTTCCAGTGTGTGGTATCGATTGGAGGAAGAACTTCTATATGGAGATCACCAGGGAACATTTCTATACTACGAGTTGGCCAACGTGTATGGGCTTGATGAGAAATGATAGGAACAATGGGTAGATTTGTATCAAGAGCAAGATGAACAAATCCTTTTTTAAAGGGAGTTAATCGACCATCTCTTGCTCGTGTTCCTTCAGGCCATATCCAAAGGCTTAATAGATTTGCATGAACTATTTTTGTTACTTCTTTAATTGACGCGATGGCACTTTCTCGATTGGAACGATCGATGAGAAGGTGTCCGGATAGCCAGTAGATCTGTCCAAAGAACGGAATAAAGGCCAATTGTTTTTTTGCTATTCCACATCCTCCTACAGGACAAATGCTCATTGCAATGAGTGGGTCAAGACCGCTGGAGTGATTATTGAGGTAGATGGCCGGTCGCTTTGGATTTAGATGCTCTTTGCCTTTTATTTTTAGTCTTGTACCCGTGACAAAGATCAGTATTGGACCAATAATTTGACTGTATCGATTTCCCATCCGAATGCGTATGCTTCTCCATGGGAGTAAAACGAGCATTGCAAGGCAGTACGGAGGCATTGTGATTCCAAAGATAATAAATCCAATAGTAAGAGCGATAATTCCACGAATTTTTGACATGCTTTCTCCATGTTTTGCCTTATTTATTTAACCGTTTGTATGCTTTTATTGTGATAAAATAGAGGATTTATCAAGAAATGAGATTTCTTATGTTTTCAATCCTTGCATATCGCTAATCTTTGCGTAAAGATCATAAAATAGAATTAGGAGAAAATATGTTGTTGTCTTTATTGAGTCTCGCATTTGCAGATGCTCCCCCTCCTCCAATTGTAGGAGGGTCTGTGACCAGTGCATATACCGAAGTGGGAGCCATTGTTGCAATTCATCCACAAGGACAGGGTGCTTCATTTTGTTCTGCTACGCTCATCCATCGGTATTGGGTTCTCACAGCTGCACATTGTATTTATGGACAAGATGCTGCACAAAGTTTGTCCGATCAAGGTTATGATATTTATTTCGTAACAGCGAGAGATGTATACAATGCTTCATACAATGATTTTCATGAAGTTCATCCTCAAAAGATGATACCTCATCCTTATTATGATGGAAGTGATGTCGAGCATGATATAGGGTTACTGCAGTTGTCGTCTCCTATCGATAATAAAGAACCGGTACCGCTCAACAATAACTACTCTCAATTTGTAAATGAGGATATCGTATATGTAGGGTACGGCATAACTGGTGATGGTCGTGAAGATTCGGGAACCCGTAGAACAGCGACAGTTCCATATTGGACATACGACAATATGTTTTTATATACCAATGATCCGACTGGTCAGAGTAATATCTGCTCAGGTGATTCTGGAGGTGCGGCTCTGATTGAAAAGAGTGGTGGATACGTATTGGTGGGGGTGAATTCTTTTGGTTTTGATATCAATGGGGGACAGCCAACCTGTGAAGGTCCCAATGCGGCAGCAGGAGCTACTCGAGTAGATCAATACTTGGATTTTATAGAGTCTAATATTGGAGATATCAATACAGACGGTGGTTCTGGTGGAAGTGGTTCTGGTGGAAGTGGTTCTGGTGGAAGCGGTTCTGGTGGAAGCGGTTCTGGTGGAAGTGGTTCTGGAGATAGTCCCATCAATAATTGGAAACCACCTCTTGCAGATGCAGATTACGAGGAGATAGATTTGCCAGCTCCTGCATCCGGTTGTGCAACAGTATCCTCTCAAGATTTGTTGTGGGGATGGGTGTTGTTTGCTTTTGGATTGGTTTTTCGACGCAGAGAAATATAAAAACAGAGAGTGTTAAGATTATAAGTACACTTTTAATTTTTTATATTTTACAGAACGAACCAAAGAGTGAATGAAAAAAATAACCTTGGTTCTAGAGTTTTATATTGCTGTGAGAAGATGTCGCATTCATGTTAATCATCGAAGAATGAATTACCTCTTTTGTGTTTTATGCTTGTTGCTTTGTTTTTATCTGCTTTTGCACTTCCAATTTCATATTTTCGATCAGAGAAGCCTAGGATTTGGAATCCACCACAAAAATCTTTTTTTGAGGAGGACTATCAGCGTACACATCCGATAGTTTCTTTTCCCATCATTCCTTTTTGGGGATTTGGTTTTCGGTTTGATGGCGATTTGATGATCTCATTGACGAACGATAACCCTTGGGGAATGATAGAAGTCGCCTATGTGGAAAATAAGGAAGGGGAAAAGGTCTGGTTTACCTTGGATTCTAGGCTGGATGGTCGCCAATATATCGGTCTATCAGATCATCCATTATCTGATGAAATCGCTTCTTTATTTCCCATTCCATCTTACCGATCGCAGTTGCAAGTACTTGAAAAAGACAATCGATATACTGTCTCTTATATGAGAGGGAATGAACCGATCTCGTTTTCCATTCCCATAGAAGATGGTATTTATCCTCCCTCTGCTCAAAATGGTCATGCGATGAATCATTCTCAGCAAGATATGATGGCCATTTTGAATATATCTTCCCTAAAACTTCATCGAGTCCAATGGCTAGATACCACTCCTAGAACTCAGTCGTTTTTGTGGCAGCCGATATCGGGGGTGATGAGCCAAACTGTAGCTGGATTACGAAGGGGAGTTTGGACGCAAACCAAGAGTAGTGTCTATAACCATCCTTTGGAGAACCGTTTCTTAGAATCTCAAGAATGTATTCAAACAGCTCATATCATGTATTGTTTTCTAAAAAAAGAAGAAGAGAGACAACTCTATAGTATTTCCTTATTTCAGCCATTACGTGGCGATGAAATAGCTTCAGCAGTCTTCTCACCTGCACTTCCCGATCTTCGATTTATTCCTCAAAAGAATCATTGCTCTGATATATTTTGGAATATAGAAAATCAAGAGCATGCACAAGGAAAAGTATGCGTTCATCCTTTGCGTTATGGTACTTCTATGGTTGTCTCAATGCATGCACCAAGACCGTCATGGGTGAATGCTCGTCCTGTTTTAACATCTTTGACGGTCAATCCTGAAAGAGAAGAAGTATATGCCAGCAGCATGATATTAAGTGATGGAGCAATCGAAACACACGATATTTCTGTATCTGTATCCGATGTGATAGAGATTCCCGTTCCCAAGACATTTCTATGGAATGGAAATGATCTTATCTCTCGTACGCACCGTCCAAAAAAGAAAGGAAGAGCATATTCTGTTGCTATTCCGTTGGTTCCAAAAGATGACATTCTTATTGGAACTGTTTCCGTGAAGTCTTCTTTTGCTCA
>NYTD01000139.1 GCA_002683315.1 Deltaproteobacteria bacterium
ACGAATGCAGTATGTTCGCATTGTCGCCAAGGAGAACGATTGCTCCAGGCGAGGCAAGGCCAGAACAAATGACTACTCAGCGAGGGCAGACTGAAGGAAGAGTCTTTCGAGGAACCGCTCTGGAGATTTTTAGATTGAGTGGTGGGTATTTTTTGATTGAACACTCTACTGGTACCAGTACAAAGCCAATTTTTTCATCGATTTCATTGTGTCACAAAGATCAAAACCAACCGCTACATATTTTTTCTCACGATGATTCGGTATCCTTCTGTCTTACATACATCGATAATGACCCAATTTTGGTGTATGCGACAAAAGACATGTTGTATTTTTATCCGTTGTACTTAGAAGAGTATCAATCACCGACCAAGTCGCCACAATCATATTCCTATAAAGGAATATGTAAGGTTCTTACATTACCCAATCATAATATTGCCGTCGCGGGGACCAAACTCGATGCAAAAGGAAAATGGGTTTTGGAAGAGATCGATGTGCAAAAAAAATCTGTCGTACATTCTTGGATATGCGCAGCTTCCAAAAGTTCTACTCCACAAAATCTATTTTGTTCTTCTGACTCATGGTGTTTTCATGTTGGAGCACAGCTCATTCGATGTCCTTTTGATGGGACCTCAGCAAAAACAGAGAAAATTCCAGAAGGTGCACCCAAGGAAGTCTTTGAGATATACAACAACGAACGAGAAAAAGTAGGAATGGCTTCTTGGAAAGGTTCCAAAGCAAAAACATATTCGGCTCGTCTTGATCAAGTCCCTGCCATTGGACTACAGCCTCCCAAAAAGCCTACTCCAAAACTGGTAGCGGTGTTTGAGTATCAAAATGACCTATTGATGGTTGCTTTTAATGGAGTGATTTCTTTGTTGGGAAAAGGTGAATCATTAGATCTTAGCGATGTTCTTAATGGCAATGCTACATATAGCACGTTGTTGTCAGCCGATTCTCTGGAAATTCGAGGTGCGCTGCTGTATCAGAATGAATTGGTTTTGTATGGTAAAAACTCCATATTTTTCTCTATTCAGCTTGAAGGAGATGATACTTCTTCTTGGACTGTAAAAGAATGGCCTCAGTTGCATTATGGCAAAGGAGGAGTTTCTAACGTGTATTTTATAGGAGAGGAACTAAATGGGTTTTCTGCTCCGTTATTGCTTTCACAATCAGATGATAACGACATTCGATTGTGGGATTTTTCAAAGAGAACATGTGTCGGCCTATTTCGTGCGCACGCCAATAAGTTGAAGTTATGCAGTGTTTTCGATGATACACTTATCAGTATAGACGTGGAACGAAATCTTCGGGTTTGGGAAATCCAGCAGTCAGCCCAAAAACAATATGAAACAGCTCCCCAAAAACAATCTCCCTTTATCAATCGGGTTGTGGGAACAAAAAATAATATATTTGTACTCAATCAAAACTTTGAAACCTCAATTTGGCCCAATCAAGGTGAGGAATGGACACAGCAATCATCGCAAGATGAACAGAACAAACAGCAAAATAAAGTATTTGGGAGTCTAAAGCGTAGTATACCTCTTTCAAAAAGTGTGGTCTGTAACATATCCAATCGACTCCATATCTTTCATACAGAACGCAATGAACACATCAGTCTTAGTACTGTACTGTCTCCTCAATCAAACAAAGAGAAAAAATGGGAGATCACAAAAATAGCAAGAGCAGGGGGGGAGCAAGTTCTGGTTTCAGGGACATCGAAAGATACAGATAAGAGTGTAAAAGAAACGCAATATTTCGTGGCCTTGGTAGATTCAGAAGGAAATATCTGTAGGTACCTAGAGTTGGAACGTTTGGCAATAACTCTTAAATATATGGATGAAAAGAGTATTCTTGTATGTCAAGAAGAGGGAACGCAAAAAATATTGCGACAGATATATTGGGAGACATCATCCAAGAAATCAGGTCTATCTTTCTCTTTTGAGCATAGTGCATCTATTGCTGGAATCTATCTTTCTCCTTCTCAAAAACGAATTTTGGTGTGGGACTCTGTAGCCGGAAGAGAGACCTCTTTCTTTTGTGTGCATGAAGATGAATTGTATGGTCCTTTTTCCAACCCAAATTGTAGACTCCCTCCTTCGAGTATTATTGAAACCACCCAAGGGCTTGTCTTCACAGAAAGAGATGCTCATCGTTGGTCGTTGTCCATGGCCGTTCGTGAAGATGGGCTTTGGCCTGTGTTGAACGGTCTCTCCTCTGAAATGTTTGCCCTTGAGCATTTTTCAGATTTGTATGAACAATTGTCCTCTTTATCTCCACAGATGTGCTCTTCTATGTATCAAGTTTTTGCAGAATCAGAATCGTATGGTGTGAATGTATATTATCAAGCAGAAGAGGAAATCCGACACGCGACTTGGATGGGAACGATGATGAGAAATTACACGATTGGCGGAGTCTTTGACGAAGGGCGTATTGTAGCATATAAAAATCGGGAAGTAATTGTACTTCAGTTGATGAGAGGAAGCACAGAGATTTCTTTTGCTGAGTTGTTCTCAAAATAAGTGTGTCATCGCTTAAGTTTTTGATTATGATGGAAATCTGCAAAAAGAATGACAAGACTCATTCAAAAGTTCCGGCGCTAATATTCAAAATCATCAAAAAAATATGGTTGGGATTCTATTACAGTAATCTACTTTATGTGTGAATGATAATAAGACCTATTGATAGCGCATTACGAGGTGTGTCATACAAATTTCTTCGCTCGGACATAGCTGTATTCTACTTTCTTTTGAATGTGCAGATGTCTCAAAAACGACCAAAATCCTCATAGATCCATGGCTATCTGATTATGCCACGGGAGATCTTATGAGCCGATTTCCACGTGTTCGATTTGATGCTGATATTTTTTCTGATGTAGATGCTATATATTTGACGCACGCACATTGCGACCATCTTGACCCGTATACACTGTTGCGATTGTGGAATGAGCTGGCGTCTCCGCCCGTGTTGATTATTCCTGTGAGCCTTTCATTTGTTATACCCATATTCGAACGGTATTTACTCAATCCAGATATCATTGTTTTAAAGCCACATGAGCCCATATTATTTGCAGGATTAGAGCTTCTTGGTTTTTTCGATGTGTCCGATCAGCCCAACAATGAAGAAGATGTGATGATACTTGTGATCACAAATGATAACGAACGAATTTTGGTGGAAGCGGATGCTCGCCTAAGTCTGGAGTTGGTTCATTTTCGTCAGTTTATCAGTATGTTGTTACGAGCTCCGAATCTTGAGACTGTTGTCTATCTCACAACAGAGAATGAATTGACAGGAACAATGGAAGGAAGAAATTGTACATCGTTAGAAGATAGAGAAGAGATTCTTGCATATGCGACAGAGGAGATGTACACTTCGGTGGAGAACGTATACATTCCCTTTGATGATCCTATGGATCTTTGGAATGATAGCCGTTTGATTCGCCTAATTCATGGACAAGGCTTGACGGCTCCTCATTCTCTTGACAAGCGATGGCAAAAGATACTTTTTCCTGTACGAATAGAGCATCGTATCCAAGCGGAGAGACAGATAGCAGAGCAGTATGGATATAAGCATAGGATTGATGGTCTTGATGTTGGTTATACGCATACAATACAGCATGGGGCAGTTAAAAATAAGAGTATCTTTTCAGGATATACGCTTTTGGATCGAGAAGAACAAAGAGCGTATGAGCCTGACAATGATTTTTTTCCATGTCTTCCATGTGCTCCTTTGCGAATATATGAAGGTGATATAGAGCATCAAAAAAAACAGATAGAATCGCTAATTAACGATTTTTTTGTCCCATATTTGCATGGTATACGTCAGCCTCCCGTTCTGCATTTACTATCAGAACATGACGGGGAATATCGAATCCATATTCATTACGGTTCAACGTTGGATTCATTCTTTGTGTATGTATTGTCCTTTGCAAATCCAATATTTGTGGAGACTGCTGATTCATCGTCTCCACCACATGAGGCATATTGGGCCAATGACCTTATTGATTTTTTGGAGGGGATGTGTGATGAGTTTTCTACTTTTTGTAGAAGACAGATTCCAGCTCCATATATGCGTCTTTGGACTGCATTGGCGACACCGTTGCTCAATGGTGAACGCGCAAAAAAAAGAATAGAGAGACATTTCGAACGGGCCGCACGAGGAGACACACCTGAATCATGGGTTTTGGGATATTATCGTTTTATGGAAGAGTCGCAAAAACAGTCATGAGACACATTTCATCGTTGGTACCATCTCCCCAGTAGGTCGGAGTATTTTTATTGGAAGAGTCAAACTCGCAGTTGATTTCAAACCGATCGTTGGGTTCCATACGAATGGGATTTTGATAGGTGTAGACACGTTGCCAATTGAAGTCATAATAGGGAACATCGATAATACAAGATTCTGAACCGTCTTCACGAATCAATCTCGCTGAGCTTGAGACGCCCAGTTTGTGAAGGTGTGGACCGATTGCATAGAGCATGAGAGGCCCATTATAGCCGGAAAAGTTTTTCACTTTTCGTGTGACAGATTCAGTGTGACTGGATTCATTGGGAGGGATCTCAAGATCTCCATGAACAAAGAATTCGGTAAAGATTTCTTTTTCGACGGTGGGTTGAATATTTAGGTTGACGGTTGTGGAGTCTAGTGGATCGTCACTGGCATTGCTGTAGTGCATTTGCAAAATGAAGATTTGTCCCTCATTCATGCGAATCCCTGTTCCTTGTGGATAATACCATTGATCGGTACCTGGAGCCCAAGGTGCAATCATTCTATTTTCGACGCCTGGATCCCCATAGCAACTGTACCCAGGTCCTGAATCGGATTCATCCAATGCGATGGCTTGTTGAAGTGCTCCATCACTTGTGGGGGCGTATAAAATCATATGGTGCGCGATTTCACGATTGGATGGAAGAACTTCAAAACCTGTGAGAAATCCTTCTTGTTCCACGAGGGGATCGACGATAAAGCATCGATAATCATCCGAGGCTGTCGCGAAATTGGCTTCGTATGGTTCAAAGCGTACGCTGTGTGTTGTTTGAAATGCAGGTTCTGAGAACGATGGGGTTGGAAGATCGGTGACATCTCCTTGAGGACTTCCTTGATCGACCCATGATGTGATGGTATCGATGGCATCACTGCTAAGCCATGGGCTATGAAGAAAATCTTGGCATTCACCACTGTTAGTTGCGTGAAACGGAGGCATGCTTCGTTCAGTGATACTATAGACAATCGATGGACCAAGTGCGCGTACAGCGTCATAGGTTTCAAGTGAAAAGGGAGCAGAACCTCCGTCACGATGACAAGAAAGACAATTGTTGATGATGATAGGTGCAACATCTTGGTAGTAGGTCAGTTCTTGTACTGCAGTATCAAGTTTTTCTGATGTACATGAAAAGAGAAGAGATAAAATAATCATATGTTCTCACAAGAAAAAATAGAATATTATTCGAAGAATCAGTATATCAGTGTATCGGAATGATTCGCAATGGGTGTACAATAATAATGAATCAATACCAATAAAAGGTTGTACATGAACGTATATGAAGATAAAAAAGAGCAGTGTATCTTTGGATTTTTTGTTGATGCTAGGAAATAAATAAAGAAGATTTAGGTGCATCAAGCCTCATACTTTTTTAGTATGAGACAAAATCGCGATATGATATGTAAATGTCATAAAGATTGTCTTGAGTTCTTCTCTTTGGTGAGATAATTGGACTGATCCACTTGCGAGGAAATGATGAATTGGGAGTATGGAGTTTTGGATGAAGAGGGAAGAGAGTGTGTTTTGAGTTCGCTTTTCCCTAAATCATGGTGTATACTGGTATTGTTTCGACACTCAGAATGCATGGAGTGCAATTTACTCGCGCATGAGCTAAATGAATTACAAGGGCATCTTAGAAAGTGGGGTGTCTCTATTTTGGGTGTAGGAAATGGAGAGGTTTCATCGTTGCATAGGCTTCGAACGAGATTGGGAATCTCTCGTTCCGTTGTTTTGTGCTCTCATGTGGAGCGAAAAGTCCATAAGGATCTTAAATTGTATGATTCTTTTTGGAGGGCTTGGGGATTAAAGGCAATGTGGAATACCATAAAAGGCTTCCAACAAGGACATATACAAACCTCCATGGGATTTCCAATGGGGCAACAAAGTGGAGTCGTATTGCTCAATCCACACAGAGAGATACTTTGGGTGCACAGAAGCAAATTTTTGGGAGATATCCCAACACAGAGCACCATATTAGAGCAGGTGCTTCTGCATATAGGAGAATAGGTTATGGCTTGGGCACTGCACGGAGCGAATATTCTCATCTTATGCTCGTTTCTTGTTCGAGATATCTTGGCGTTACGATTGTTGAGTATTGGAGCAGGGATCTTATTTTGTACCTATTTCTTTGCACATGACATGATAGAGCCGATTGTATGGAATACACTCTTTTCAATTGTGAATGTGGTTCAGATTGGGAGGATGTGGATGCAAAGAAGGAAAATCCCACTTACAGATGAAGAGCGATTTTTATATGAAGGATATTTCTCTTCTCTTCATGCTTTTGATATACGAGCTTTGTGTAAAGAAGCGCATGTGCATCGCATAAAAAATAAAGATTCGATTACATTGTCGGGGTTGGGAGTGATTTTCGACGGTGATCTTCGTATAGAAGACGAAGTGATTTCAAAAGGTTCTTTTGTAGGCGTTCGTAGTTTCTTGGAGCGAAAAGATATCAGTATGGAAGGGATAGTAGATCAAGATGTTATCTGCATACAATGGTCTATGAGCTCCCTCAGGACATGGGCGGATCATGATCCAAACCGAAATAATCTTCTTTTACGAGCATTGAGCAATGATCTACTCAGTAAGGTTTCCCATGTACAGTCTGCCAAAGAATAGTCAGACTGAAAAAATAGTCATCGTACGATATACTTGAAGTATCAATTCTTCATTGGGGATATGATGTTCTTTTTTCTATTGTTGTCATGTAATGAGACGTTAACGACAGACACTGTTGATGATGTGATTGAAGATACGCGAGTATCGTATCAAGAGTGTTTTCCTCATATTGTGGAAGGGTTTGGAAACCCATATCATGAAATGGAATCGTACTTTATAGAAGAGACGTGTTCTGGTACAAAGACACAATCTTTTGAAGAGATTGAACATGTGGTGTTTATCGGAGATTCTGTAACGGTTGGTACATATCCAACACTGACAGAAGAGTTTTATCGTAGTCTTTTGACATACAAGATTGCGGATCGGTATCAGCTTGAACTACCGCAAGAAGAGTGGTTTCGTGTAGATTATGATACAGGACAAAGTCTTGTTCTTCGATCTGGAGATTTTTCATCTTGTGCTCGATTGGGAGCACGAACGAGAGAACTTTTTACGAGAAGTACGCAACTTGAATCGTGTTTTACAGAAGATTTATACAATAAAAAAATTCTGGTTGTGATGACAATGGGGGGGAATGATATCAATATCATCACTCAAAATGTAGTCCAACAACTTGATCCACAAGATATTTGGAATAAAGCGGAAGACACCGTTTCTGATATGGACCGAGGCATTGCGTGGCTCAAAGATGGAAGATTTACAAAGGGAATCGATATTGTGTTTGCCAATCTGTATGAATTTACAGATGGAACAGGAGATGCGACGGTATGTCCATTTGCTGATTTGGTGAATTTAAATGTTGATATAGATGATCCTCTTTTGGAGGATATTATCATGTGGATGGAGAGAGAATATTTCGAAGTAGCCAAACGTTATGGTGCTGATATGCTCTTTTTGCAAGAGAACTTTTGTGGACACGGCTTCCATCACGATGATCCGACAACACGTTGTTATTTGGGACCAGATGCTGGGATTTGGTTTGATAATACATGTTTACACCCCAATCCGGTTGGACATGCTCAACTGGCGCAGATGTTTTATTCGATCATAACAGCGCAAGATTGATTTACTCGTAGCCACATTCTGGATGTAAAGACATAGAAGAGCGTGCGAAACTTCCTTGTCCTGTTGATATTAGTTTTCCTTGTTCATCTTTGAGCTCTGCATGAGCCAAGATATTCTTACGACCTGCATGAGAAACCCATCCAGTCGCAATGAGTGTTCCTCTTGTGACTGGTCGAAGTAAACGGATATGAAAATCGGATGTGAGTACAAAAAAATTCGTCTCAATTGAGTTGGCAGCAAAGAATGCCGCATCGTCGAGTAGTTTGAAATAGACTGAACCATGCACACCGTTGGCAGAATGAAGCATATTGGGTGTGATGGAGATGGATATTTTTGCCGTTCCATTTTCAATCGTCATTTGAGGATTATAAAATTTATTGATAGGAGCTTTTGCATACATTCGAATGAGCTTATCATAATGTTCTTGAATCATGTTGTTCCTGCAGTACTGGATGCTTTATAGCAGATGAATCTTTCCTAAGATACTAGGAATATATGCTCATTCAAGATATTTCTGAAGCAGATATTAATTGCTGTGCTCGTAATTCGATGTGATCTCGTTTGGCGAGTACGCGAAGCCATCGTGGAGGGATTGTAGAATAACCATATAAAGCACCTGCAATTTGACCAGTGACAGCGGCAACGGTGTCTGCATCATGTGCGAGATTGACAGCTTTTATGAGCGCTTCTTCAAAAGAAGAAGTTGTACCCACACACCAGACAGCGGCTTCTAATGTCGCAGCTACGTATCCGGTAGATAAAATTTCTGCTCGGCTCTTTTCCTTCCAGGTTTGAGCAGTAATCGCCTGGATGTCTGAATGCCATGTAGAACGATGTGACTCTTCAAGTGATTTTTCCAAATCTTTTCCATGAAATAAACCATGAACGATTCGGAAAAGGCATTCGCAACCATCTGCAGCGATATCAGAAGCGTGTGTAGTATAGCTTTGTTCTCGAGCGAGTCGTGCTCCTTTTGAAGGGTTTTGTGCGTACAAGAGGATCATAGGTGCCAACCGCATGATGGAACCATTTCCATCTGAACGACGATGTTTTTCTCCAGCCTTGAGAATCCCGGTACGATGGAAGTCAAAAAGAGATTGTAAAACGTTTTGTCCAAATCCGATGGCTTTTCCAGTTGCGCTGTTTTCTCCTGTGGATGCCCAGCTCCAAAATCGAGTCAGTAAGTCTTTTGGATTGAGATCAGGATGATGAAGAAGACTATCGGCAAGACATAATGACATGGATGTATCATCTGTCCACGATCCAGCTGGAAGCTGAAATTTTCCTCCGCTAATCATTTCTCGAAGCTCAGGGAATCGATCTCGAAAAGAGAATTCAACAGGAGCACCAAGTGCATCTCCCGTAGCAAGCCCAACGAAGGAGCCTTTTTGTCTGTCTTGAATGGTTATTGTGTTCATGTCATCCTCGTTATTTATTTTTTTTCAAATACGATCGACATTGAAAATACGGACACCTACAAATAAAAAAACCACACAATTTTGTGTGGTTGTATTTCCGTACAGGTCTTGGTATACCATCCCTGCCCGTTCAGTTCTTGCCACAGCGCCTTGCTTAAGTCGATGGAAGGGGCGTTCCCCTTGGGAACCGTACATACTCATTAAGGGAATTCAACACATTCAGATTTGTTGATTGATGACCGTCTGTTTGTGTGGACTTTCGTAGAAAGAACACACAAACAGTAATGAGTATGTACGGTTCCCCCGGGGAACGCCCCTTCCATCGACTTAAGCAAGGCTCTCAGCAATGTACTGAACACACCTGGCAGTTTTGATGGTATATCGGATGAAAAAGAACAAAGTCGCATGATGCAACATCACACGGAATCATGTCAGATGACGTGATTCTAAAGCGA
>NYTD01000140.1 GCA_002683315.1 Deltaproteobacteria bacterium
GTATACAGCTCCTTTTATGTATGTTGCATTTTGAAGGATTCTTCCAACATGGTAGATCATCTTTAGAACAGGTGATGAATCTGTTTGAATATAAGCTCTTCGAACAGATCGCTATTTGACTATTTTTGCTTCAATAATGCTTTTTGCGATGTTTTGTGCGGCCAATCTAGAACCAGGTTCCAAGAAATGTGTAGCATCTCCCCAATACTTTCTATCTTGGGGGATATCTGAACGAACATCTGCAAATACGACTCCTTTTTCCTTTGCTATTCGTTTGAGGATTCTATTGTAGTCAGCATATGCTTTTATTGTGGACTCCGGAGATAATTGCAAAAGCATCGTCGCTTCACCGACTTGATTTTTTGCTTCTTCACCTGTCACATTGGGTGCAGCTCTTAGTGCGTGACTTACAGCGATTGGGGTTGCTTTTATCTTCTTTGTAATGGCAATGGCATTACTGATTTCATGTGCAAGATTGTTTTGACTCGCGGATTTTAGACCACCATCGGGTAAATGTATTTGCATCTGCTCTCCGGTTTGTAGCCATCGTCCTAATACACGAAAGAGAGCCAAATCATACAGCATAATACTCGACATATTTAGATCTCTACCACCGGGAGGACCATCTATATCATGTATCCGATTTTGAAAAGCTTTCCGTTGGTCACTCATGAGCTTTTGCAAATCATTGGGTCCATGGTATATCACAACGATATCTGGTTTTACGATTTTGGCAAAAGATTGAACATCTTGCATACTTCCTCGTAAAATCTCTCCTGGTACCCCAGCATTAACGACCTCAATGACCTTTTGAGGGTAGTTTTCTTGCAAAATGCTTCCCAGTTGAGCACACCATGTCTTATCGTCTGAAGGAGAATAGATATCAAACGTGGTAGAACCACCGATACACCAGATTCTTAACCCATTTTTTGGTTTTGATTGCTGTAATTCAGGACCTCGAAAACCCATTGAATTAATGGAGACAGAATATTTCCAACCATTTAATTTCGCTCCTTTTTTTAGTCGTGGTCGTTCTCCTGATTTATTCTCATATAAGCCAACAGGCTGTCCTTGATACCAGTAGGTTCCATAATCAAGATATTCAATCCCAAAAGCCAATATGTTTAGAGCCACAAAGAATATACACAGTAAAATAAATGCAAATCCTATTTTTTGTAATCTTTTCATATAGCCTCTCTTGGTTTTTTAGCTGAACACATGTATTTTAATCAAAAGAACTAGGGTGACATAAACATCTAGTTCTAGAATCACGTACCAATACGAGAAATACCAAGTGTGAATCCACTATCTTATTTGTTATCATTTTTTTGATTGAGACGAAGATTATGGAACCAAAGGGTAAAGTGATTGTCCTTCTATTTTTGGTGGGCTTTATGCTTTGTATCATCTTTGGTTGCGCTGCTATTTTTGGAAGAGAAAATCTTCATGATATTCGAAATGATGGCTGGCGTGTATCGGCACACTCCATGAGTACAAAAGAACAAGCCCAAAGGATATTGGAACGAGATGGTTTTTATCACAGAGTATTGATATCTCAATGGAATCGTATTCAATTACAAGCGAAAGGCAAAGAATATCATGCCAAACCACACACTCTATTTGTAGCCCAAGAGCATCTTGCGATAACAGGAGAATTGGGAACAAAAGTTTTATTTCGTATTGGGTGTGATTCGTTATTTTTCTTGGCATATGTGACAGAGAGAGACCTGTTAAAAACGACCATAGAACAAACTATCGTACAGAGTACTGGAGAAAATGATTTTCGCCATTCTGCAGTTGAACTTGCTCTTGGAGCTTCTCTTAATGTAGATTTTTGTCAGGATTCCAAATGTAAAATCTACGTGAGACCCAAAGGCTATCACTAACAGCAAAGACCATTCGAATTTTTGGAGACAGACGTCTCATTATGGGGATGGGTTAATAAAGAAGCAATAGGGTATGTGTATCGGCCACGGGACTTTTCCTATCAAGAAGCACGAACATATTATTCCCTGAAAAAAGGAGCAACACATCTACGATGGAATGGATGGTCTTGATTTTTTAGAATTCACAGAAGAACGAACTTGGAAGTTGGGTAAAACAAAGGGCAACAGGGTTAAATTAGAGAGTAAACGTCTAAAAGTAGTGGGGACGATTACATCTGATTCGATTGAAGAGGTTGAATGTCTACCTTCAATACAAACAGGATATGGATGGGGGATCTCACATGGACAAAAATTACACCTGAAACGCGGTATTCCGATTTTTGACAAACCAAATGGTAAGGTGGTCGGGGTGATAGCAAAAGATGAGCATTTTGTTTTGGAGCGTTCACCAGATTTGCAATCGCAAGATTGGATACGGATATCGGTTCCCAACTCATGGAAAGATCTATCATTTTGGGTACATCAACCGTCTCAGTGATAAAATAATCGTTACAGGTAAAAAAATCCTGACAGGTAACACATAGTGATGAGGATGGAATGTACTTGGTATGTACTGGTGCCCATTGTAGAAGTATATGACTCACGCGTAGGCATTGTCATCACTTGAAGACCAGTAGGATTCGGCAGGAAATGTAAGGATCGATTCTAGGTACGAGACAACATGATTCCGACTTCCATATGATGGGTGTAGGGGAACTGGTCAAAAAATGCAAATCGTTGGATACTATGGGTCATCGTAAATATTTCAAGGTTGGATAACAAGGTCTGGGGATTGCAAGAGATATATAGGATACGATCGTACTCCTTCACCATATTACATGTTTCGATATCCATTCCAGCACGTGGAGGATCAACGAAGATTGTTTGACAATTGTAGTCTTTGAGATCGATAGATGCATCTTTTAGTCGTTTGAAGTCGCGCTTTCCGTGAAATGCTTCGGTCATTTCTGCTGCCGAAAGGCGAATGATTTTTACATTGTCGATATTGTTTGCTTTGATGTTGTATTGGGCGGATCGGACAGAAGATTTGGAAACCTCGGTAGCCAACACTTTGTCAAAATTTTGTGCTAGAGCCAATGAAAAGTGACCATTCCCACAGTACAATTCCAGTAGATCTCCGGTACAATCTTTGCTACAATCGATGGACCATTCAAGCATTTTTTCTGCAATTTTAGCATTGGGCTGCGTGAAACTATTCTCAACTTGTTGATATATATATTCTCTACCGTTGACATGAAGTTTTTCGATGACGTGATCTTGATTGAGTATGATTTTCATCTTTCGTGCCCGTCCAATAATATTGACACAGAAGCCTTCAGTGTGAAGATGCTCTCGAAGTTTTTTTGCTTGTTTCGTCCAATCGTCATCAATTTTTCGATGATAGAGCAGTGAAACGAGAATCTCATCACTCAATGTAGATAAAAAATCGATCTGGAATAATTTTTTCCGTAGAAGAGGCGTTTTTTTGATGGTCTCAATCAATATGGGCATGAGACGATTGATATTCTTGCTTGCGGAAGGGAATTGGTCTACACGATATTTTTCTCGGTTTTTTTTGTTGAACATGATGTAGTACAAATCGTCGCCATCATGCCATACACGAAATTCTGCGCGCATTCGATAGTGTTGTGGTAAAGATTCAAAAACTTCGATCTTAGGTATTGAGAGAGATGAAAACATCTTTGTTAAATGTTGGGTTTTTTGTGCGAGCTGTGTCTTGTAATCTGTAGTGGAGACTTCGAATACTTGCATGGCAACCTACCTGTTGAGGAATATTAATTTCCTGCTCCTTTATGCGCATCTGATGACGATGTCCAGATATAGAGTTTGATTTCGGTCGAAATGACATGACTGTACATTTATTGAAATGCAGATTTGACTTTTGCTCTTACTTTTTTATTTGAGAGTCAAAATAAAAAGCATCTTGACACGGTTTTTGGGGGATAGTTGGAAAAATCATTGCTCAATATCGTTGAAATGGATACTTTAAGGTAACGTAAAAAGCGCTTGGAAAGTCGCTATCCATTACCCCTTTTCTTCCGAGAGTCAAAATGACCATAGCTTTCATTTTTATTGCATCATTTTATATTTTATGTGTTTGTTGGTTTACGCCTTTTGCTGGAACAGATGAAATAAACAATAATCAAACCAAAGCCGTATCTGTAATTACAATTCTTTCTATGCTTATTGCAGCTGGTGCAGCTTTTGTTTAAGAATCGCAAAATCGATGTATCAGTATTTCGAATCAGATAACCATCTTTTCTCTGTCGTTGCTTGTACTTGTTCGTAGTTATATTGTGTGGGGATTCTTAATCTTCTCTCATGCGCAGTTATAGAGCTCGTAACGGTGATAATATTGCAACCAATTCTGAATGAGAAGTTTGTGGTAGCATATCGTACGCCTGAATATGATCGATGCCCCAATCCTTTGAACGGAACGAAGCCAAATCTTTGACAAGGGTCTTGGGATTGCAAGACACATACGCAATGCGTATTGGGGCGCCCTCTACTATTTTTTGTACCACGTCTTCTCCCAATCCACTTCTAGAGGGATTCACTACTACCAGTGGGTTGGGACTGCATAATTGCTGAAAGATGGTAGGAAGTTTGGTGGAAACATCTCCTGCGATAAACTCTGCAAAGACATTATTTCGGCGAGCATTTTCTTGGGCTCGAATAATTGCCCCACGAACCACTTCTACTCCCAGAGCCCATCCATGTTGTTCGGCCAAAGACATTGTCATTGCACCGACACCGCAATAAAGATCAAGAACAGGATATTCTTTTTGCGGAGAGAACTCATTCAAGATTTGGCTACACATTTTATCGGCGATATGAGGGTTTATTTGAAAGAAGTCCCCAGCACCAATTGCCAGAGTTTTTGAGCCGATACTGTCATAAATCAACGACTCTCCAACCAAATTCCTTGTCTGGATTTCACCATGTGCATCGCGTGCATATATGGCGTTACCAGACCTGTTGTTTACATGTAATTGTACACCAACTACAGGTTTTATGTGATGTTGAATGATTTGAGCCACTTCTGTAATTAAAGGATCTGGCCTTGAGGAAACCAACGTCACCAGAACACGTCCACTCTTTCGGCTTTGTCGAAATATGACATGACGTAATCCGTCTTGTCCTGTTGAAGGTTCATATGGAGGCAATGAATATTTTAGAATAATTTGCACCATCTTTTTCATGCATTGCCGAAGAATGGGCGTGACGACGTCAGTATCATCTATTTGAACGATATGATGGGTTCCGCGAGCATATGCTCCCAATCGTAGATTTCCTTTTTTTGACCTTCCATACATCAGTTTGACGGTGTGACGATATCCTTTTCCGTCATCAGTAGAGGAGATCATCTTCTTGGGTGTATGCCTCTCCAGACCAAATTTTTTGAGTGAATCTTGTATCATTGATAGTTTTGCTTGATGTTGCCCTTCTTGTGTCATATGCATAAGGGGACAAGACCCACTAAGATGAAAGTTTGTCGATTGACCCAAGTGGCGAAAGTGGTGTTTTTGACCAATAGAACGCACAAAAATACCACTAGAGCGATTCTGCCCGTGATACGTAATATCTACTTCACATGTTTCATCAACGATACCCGCCCAGATATCCAAAGGATGTCCTTGGGCGTCGAATGCGACCGCACTTCCTCGATGAGACCATTTTGTGGGGGTAACGGTTACACGTTGATGTTTCATATGTACATCCTTTTACAATGCCTTAGTAGAGTTTCAATGTCATACAACCATATTAATTGCTTCGAAGCAATATTATAGAAGACAAAGTTTTTGGGGGCTTTTGAGCAATATATTTCTCCCTTACCTAATCTCTCTTGTCGTACACCACCAGAAATCGTGGACTTACGACTTATCCTTCAAAATAGCAGAAAAAGCCAATAATGCCTGTTTTCGAATCAGTGTGACTTCCTCTCCCTCACTCATCTGAATCAAAACGATAGCGAATTGATTTTCAAGGAAATGAGCCAATAGATCAACAGAGGAGAGGGTCTTTATCTCTCCTCTCTGTATTGCATTTTTCGATAATAATGAATAAAATTGACGGATTTTGGATCGAATTTCTAATGATTTTTCTCGGCTCTTTGGTCCCAACTGAGCTGGGGAAAGACGCATTTTGACAACCAAACATCCCGTAGGGCTCTCTCGATTTTGTGTCATGAAGTTAAGTATGTTGTTCAAAATCACAGACAGAGAATCTTTTTCTGTATTCAACATCAATAATTGCTGCA
>NYTD01000141.1 GCA_002683315.1 Deltaproteobacteria bacterium
AAGTTGGTTCCGCTCATTCCAATTGGTGTGAAGGTTTCTGCCCAACTTTTTCCGACTTCCAAAACACTGTCGACACCAACCAAAGAATATACTTCAGAGGAAGCAGGTTGTACTCCAATTTCAATGATCTGCTCAGCAGTGTGCTTTCCAGATTTCGCTTTGATTTTCACCTTTGCAATTCCGATTTCATTTTTTACTTTGAGCTTGAAATCGACAAGTTTATCGTTTGTATCGAATTTTAATTTTTGTGTTGCATCTGATACCAGTGTGAGAGGACCATCAACAGAAACGCTAATATCTCCTTTTTTGATAGATTCATCCAATGCAAAGATGGAGATAGGAAGAGATAATTCTTCTTGTGGACGTAACAGTCGAGGCATTGTTCCAAGAACCATAAGTGGTTTTTTTACTTGAACAGAAGTCTCAGAAGAACCAAAGGCACCATCTTGTCCAGCCACAACCATGACTCGAACTTTTCCGATGTAGGAACCGATATCGATCTCTCTCTTTTGTTTTTCTCCAGCAGCAAGGGTGAACGGCCCTTGGAAATCAACCATAGGAGGAAAACGATTGGCTTCTTGTCCATCATTGTTGTCTCCGGAACCATCACCACCGATGGAGATCATTCCCTCAAGAGCCATTCCATAGGCTCCTGCGATATCAGTATAATTATCCCAAGAACGAACACCAAGAGACTCTTTTTTGTAGAATTCTCCCCATGGATTGGGAGTATTGTATCTTGTGAGTTGCAATAGACCTTCATCTACAACAGCCAATGTATATGTCATCGGTTTGTTGGAGGATTCAGAGATCTCTACTGTAGCAGTACTTTCAGGTTCAAATGTGTCTGTAGTGGCAATCTTGGGTGATAGTTGAGTGTTTGGATCAACGACTTCTATCGGAGTGATGCCATATAGACGAATCGGAAGATCATTGTCAGAGGAATTGTGAGGCTGCAATAGTGTGACATGAGCATAGATATTAGGTGCCATAGCAGATGTTGCTTTGAATGTATACTGTGTCGTTCCTTCTTTGGGAGTGACCCATTCTTGTCGTAGTACTTTGGTTCCATTTTCTAAAGAGACAAGAATGCGCCCCATTTTTCCGGAGGGGATGTTTACAGTGATCTCTTCACCGATGTTATACTTCGTTTTTTCTGTTGTTAAAGAGAGGACACTTGCTCCACCGGGGTTTTCGGACTGGGCTCTTCCCGCCCATCCAGGCCAATCGATATAGATGGTTTTGGTAGAGATGTGTCCGCCGTCTAGATCTTTTGCGACAAGTAGGTAGCGGCCCCAGCTTGGGTATTTTACTTCAAAATCCCATGAACCTTTTCCTTTTTTGAGCTGCACTTCACCTTCTGCGATGGGGGAACGAGAGTTTCTGGCCATATAATCGCCGATATTGTCCGAGCCTTTTTCCCACCACCATCGCCAATTGACTTTATATAGTTTTACCGAAACTTTTCGATCAAGTAGATCTCCTTTGGGAGATACAGCCACAAGATCAACGTTGTGTTTCGTGTCAGTCAGGAGCATTCCTCTCGCTGCATCTCCTTTTGGAGTTTTGATACCAATGAATGCATCATATGGCGCATATGGAACACTAAACTTATCCACACTAAATGCACCGCTTGGCTCATATACTTTTGTCGTGAAGTGTGCTTGAATTATTCCTGGAGACTCGTCTGGAGGATGAATCGTTGCAGTGATGTCCGCATTTCCATCATCGCCGAGTCTGTTTCGAACCAGTTTTTGATCTTCCGTATGACTTAATGTCGTAATGTCGTTTCGAAACGAGAATTCAGAAAAACTGTCGAATTTGGTTGTACCTGACTTGAACCGCATAGAAACATCATATGTAAATCCAGCTGCGGATCCTCCATGGAGCCATTCAGAGGAAAGGTTTGCAGTGATGTTCGGATCTGTGAGAAGTTCCGTTCCAAAATCCATTTTGATATCAAGTCTGTTGGGGATAACATTTTCAACTTTTAGAGTTTTATTGAATGTGCTATTTCCTACTGTAAAGCGAGCGGTATAATTTCCGTTTAGATTATCGTATGATGTGCCTGTCTTCAGTGTATATAGACCGTTTTTTCCTGTGGTTAATGTTCGAGAATCTATAATGCTTCCTTTGGGGTCAAGCAGATGAAATTGTACAGGATGATTGCTGGGTAGTTGTTTCTCGCTATCGTGAAGCAGAAAACTGAGATACATGTCATCTCCGGGTCTCCACACTCCTCTTTCTCCATATACATATCCCTTAATTCCCTTTTTGTTTTGTGCGCCGGACGTGTCAAAGTGTGACGTACTCAGACTTGAATTGGATTTTAGTTTTAGCCATCCTTGATCTTTTCCATCTAGGGTTGTTGCGACAATGGCAAATGGTTTTCGATCAAAGGAAAGTGTAGCCATACCATCTACGTCCAATTTGGTCGATGCGATCTCTTGGAGTTGGTAGTCCAAGAGCTGTACAGAACCTTGAATGGGATTGGTGTTTTTGATGTCGTTGACTGTAATATGGAGTGTATCGTCTTCTCCTTTTTTGGCTATGACACCAAGATCGGAAATCATGACATTACGAGTGACACTGTATTTTGATTTGTTACCAGAGCCGTAGAAAACATCACTGCAAGGATTCTTTTTGGCCTGTTGATATTCGTAATAATCCATATCGTAGTCATAGTAGCTATCCCAGTAGCTACTTTCGTATGAGTTCTCCCAGTCAAATGTAATGGGTTGATCTCCAAGAGAAGGATTGGGAAGATTCTCTTCACAAGGATAGCTGATGTCTCCTTTGGAAAAGCTCAATTGAATACGGTATAGACCATTTGGATTTTGGGAGATTAAATCAGCCAGATCAAGTCCCATTCGTACAGTACGATTTTGTCGGTCTATATTTTGCTCAATAGCAACTGTTTTATTGAGCACGACTCGTCCAACACGCTTTAGCTCTCGAGAATCATCAAGATCATTGACTTGAAAAAACTGTCCGAGATTATCATCAAAAACCTGCGTAACCTGGACATTTACTGCTCTCAAGTTGATGACTTCAATGGGCACAGTCAAGTTTTCAGATGTTGGTAAAATGATGCCACTATTGCCAAATGAAACGGAAGGGTGTTGTTCTCCAAAATGAACATTTTGGGTTTGTTTTTTACTGAGTTTTAGGTTCTTTTGACCCTTGATTCCTTCAGATATACGAACCGATACAGGGCCCATGAAACGATTGCTATTGGAGAATACTTGTATAGTATTTCCTTCTACTTTGAATCGGATATTATTGTATCCAGAGACCTTGATGAGTCTAGATAATTCTTTTGAATTAGATGTAATGTTGTCCGAGAATCGAACTGCGATAAAATTTTCATCGTTATTGGGAACGATGCTCAATAGTGTTAGCTGATTCTTGGCAGGGACATATACGCTTCTGGTATATGTTTCATCAAGCTGTATCGGTTTTCCTGAAAACTCCATCGACAAGGTAGAATCAGTATCTTCTCTTTGAATCCCATTGATGACAAAAGTATACTTTTCGGGGTTTTCTTGTGTCACAGTAACGGAGAGACTTTTTTCATTTTGTTTTGCAGAGACCATCTTTTGCATGGTCTCGTTGGTGACAGGGTATACTGTTTGAATGACTCCTTGAACAGAGTTACCGGTTTCAAGAACTTCTAATTCTGAGTGTGAGAACCAAAATTTTTGTCCTTTCACCTGAACGCTAAACGTTGGATTTTGTTCTTGTATTTTTGGAGCAATTTTTTTGAGGTCGATGGAAATATTGTATTTTTGGTTTTGTTTGAGAGGCTCTTTGGGAATGAAGTGAAGCTCTCTATTGGAAATCCAGCGAGATTCTCCTTGTACGGCGGGGGAGATTTGAAAAACTTCTTTTGGAGCGCTAGATTCACCAGAACGCATGTCTTTTGTGAATAAGACAGTGATGGGATCTGATTGGCTAATACTTTGTGGAGAATGAGCAGATATTAGTTCAGTATTCAAGTCTTCTAGGGCGATTTCTCCTAGATCTTCTTTTTGAGGAGAATCTTGTTTTGTTTCTGTACAAGCAGACAGAGAGAGTAATAGGCCAAAAGACCAAAAAGAACGTAATACCATGATAATCTCCAAGAAAAGAATTCTGTTTGTGCTTTAACGTTTTGACAGCTAAGATTCAATACAGTTCCAATTTTGATAGATTTTCCAAAAGTATAGAATGATGTAATCATATATTTTACATGGACGACATACCTACAATCTAGACCTATGTATTCTTACTCATAATTGATTTCATAAATATTTTGTTACGATATCCATATTGAATATTGTGATATGATACTCGAATAACAGAGTGAACGATTCATGCCTTCCCCAAAACTGCATATTCATGATGGTACCATCGTGCTTCGGTTCGAAGAAGCCAATCTTACCATGTCCGTACAAGAGGCTTTCGAGTTCTCTTCTTTACTTGCTTCTTGTGCACAAGAAGAACAAAAAAAACAAAAGGCCAAGCAATTAAAAGACTATATTCATGCATTCATGGTTGAGGTTGAGGCTGGTGTCTTTGCTATGGGAACGGATACAGGTGATCCTTGGGAAGGACCCTCTCATTTTGTTGAGTTGACATCTGGTTTTTCAATTTCTTCAATCTTGGTATCACAACGTTTGTACAAGCTTGTTATGGAGAGAAATCCCTCTAAAAATCTTGGAAAAGAACGCCCTGTAGATTCAGTGTCGTGGTATGATGCGATTCTATTTTGTAATCGTTTGTCCGAAGAGCTTGGATATGAGCGCTGCTATGAGCAAAAAGATGAGCAAGTTATTTGGCATAAGGACAGAAATGGATTTCGTCTTCCAACTGAGGCCGAATGGTTTTGTGCGGCTCGTGGAGGGATTGAAGCAAAATATTCAGGTGGAGATGATCTAACAACAGTTTCTGGTTGGCGGAGCGATCTTACACAAGCTCCTCAACCTCAGAGTGGAAAACCCAACTCATTTGGCATATATGATATGAGTGGGATGTGTTTTTCATGGTGTTTTGATGGTCTTGAACTCTTTACGATGAGTAGAAAGACTGATCCGACAGGCGCTGTCAATGGAGATTTACGTGTATGTCGGGGTGGGGCTTGGAATCGAAATGCTTGGTATTCTCGTCTTTCTTTTCGATGCGGGATGAATCCAATGCGCAGCTTTGATAACGTTGGAATACGGTTGGTTCGAAGTTTGTAGTCGTACTTACTTGATTTTATCGCACTGGGTTTTGTTGTTTATGAAGAGTGTTCTTCCAACCTTGGATATATAGATCACAGATGCTGAATTGATGAATGCTGAAGCAGAACCACTAGAGTTTTTTACTTCACATCTTTTTGATCCACATGTCCCCATGGCGTATCCACGTTCAAGTTCAACATCAAGTGAAAAAGAACCATCTCTTTGAATATATAGGTTGGCAATCCGAGCTCTTTTTCTACATCTGTATCGACCAAAAGGAGCTTTTCCGCTATCTGCTTTGGGCTTTGCTTTTTGACGCTTTTTGGTTGTTTTCTTTTTGGTGGTTACTTTTGGTTGCGGAAGGTTGGGACGTTTTCTGGTGCTGTATAATGCTTTTGGATCAGGACGATATAAATCTTTTCCAATAATTTCATCAAGCGCATCTGCAAAGATTGGATAGCTACTCGGTTCGTCTTTGATGACCGAGTTGGCAATATCTGCGAGATGGTTTCTATCATTCGCTGGACATAGCTTTAGAACATCTTCATGTGCTGAAAATATGCTTTGCCCATCAGGATAAATCCATGGAAGAGATGCTGGGGCTTGATTGATTTCAAGTTCGAAATATATTTTCCAATCCGCGGGTTCCTCTGCAACCTGAATAGCTGAAATACGGTTCATCGCTTCACATAGCCAAATCCTCTTGGGGGGAGTTGGAGTTGGGATTTTCATGTCTTGATGAGATTTATTTTGATGACCCCGAATGGTGAGCTCGGGTTGTTGTGGGTTTTCTAAAATAGAAAATCCCATAACAAAAGGTTCGAGTAAAAAACGAGATTTTTCTTCTGCCTTAGGAGCTGAAACTCGAATTGGAGCTTGTGGATTTAGGGAGGTGAATAGAGAGCTAACTCTTCCAGTATCAGGGAGAGGGGCAAACTCTCCACAAGCAATATATGGACCTTTTTCAACACGGTTTTTGGAGAGGGTTTTGGAAAAAAAATGGATCGATGTATCAATTATTCCATAAGCCGCGAGCGCTCCACCGGCCGCGAGTAGTATTGTTCCTGTACTGTCTCCTTGTGTTGCTCCAAATCCGGCAGCTCCACCTCCAGCACCAAGCAACGCAACATTGGTCCAAAATAATGCAGGATTGTTGTGTCTATATAGATCGGTGGTTTCACGAAAAGATCGACATTGTCTTTGGGATTGTATAATAACGGTGATTCCATCTTGTGCTTCCCGTGGAGATAAGACTTCAAAAAGGTAGCTCTCATCTTTTTCATCTTTCAGTGGGTTTTCTGAGAGCTCTCCGGCTTTCCGCAAGTTGAGTCCAGAGCACTCTTGAAAATTTAAGCAGTCGTTTTTGGATTGCCGAGCATCGAGGGTCAGGCATCCAGCTTGAAAAGAGAGCAAAGATCCCAAGCATAGTGCGTTCATTGTTTTGGTCAAAGGAGAATGCATATGTATCTCATCAGTAGATTCTGTATTATTCTATTGAATCGTTATATCTCATGCAAGGATATTGCTCGATATGATTTCTTTATTCCTTCTTCATATGATCTATCAGAGCGTGTATTGTTTTGCTTTTCGTTAGATTTGAATTGGATTTCGTCGATTCTATGATTGTTTTTGGATGCTCTTGATGGAGTACTTGACCTCCTTGTGAGCCGCCAATAGGCCCAATGTCAATAAGATGGTCTGCGTGTGATATAAGCTCTAGATTGTGCTCAATA
>NYTD01000142.1 GCA_002683315.1 Deltaproteobacteria bacterium
ACATCAGCAACACCGATTTGTTGACGTCCACCAACACCACCTTTATTGTAATCTTCTTCACTCATGTCTGCACGTGCAGTCTTCAAGTTGCTTTCAACACATGTAAGAGCATACTTTACAAGATTGTAATCAAGAGTATCTTCGCCAACTACAGTTGTACGAACTTTAGCAGCATCTTTCTTTGCTTCTTTAACTTCTTTCTTTGCTTCTTCTTTCTTTACTTTTGCTTCTTCTGCGTCTTCTTTAGCTGAAGTTTCTTTTGCGCGCTCTGCAGCTTGTGTTGCACGTCCACGCTCAAGTGCCCAATCACGAAGAAGTTCTGCGAAAAGAGTACGTCCAGCGTCTGTGAACTCGTATCCTTCACGAATTTCTTTTGCAGCAAGCTTTTCTGCCTCGGAGTATTCTCCATCTTTCTCAATCTTTTCAAAAAGGTCTTCTGCAGCGTCCTTGATGATTTTTCCAGAAGTCTTCTTACGTCCTTTTCCTTTGATTTCTACAGCTTGATCAGCAATTGCTATGAGGCTTTTGTAGTCTTTACGGGCTCTATATCTAGGTGCCATGATGTATCTCCATTCATTAAATTGTATACATTGTTTGTTTAAAATAAATTGTAATCACAAAGATCACAGTAAACATGTAATAAAGACAAACAAACATGTCAAAAAAAAATGAAAGGAAGTTCTAAAATGACTACAAAAGAAGAAACCAAAACGTTACTAACAAATTGTACACCAAGCATTATAAAGGAAGTCTTGCACACCAACAATGTGCAAACCAACGAACATTCATCCAGAGAAGAATGCATCGAAGCTCTTGTTCATGGCATATGGAACCATAGTCACACTCCTATTGGGGGGCTTGTCGCACCAAAGTCTTTGGAAGATATTATTCAAATATACGCACAGAAAATCGATATCCCAATCGATAGCAAAACCAGCGTTCAATCACAGCTAGGAGTTCTCCGTTCCAAAGTAATGGCCAACTGCAACACCATCGAAATCTCTGATATCCCTCCAGAGGTTCTTGATAGACTACAACGCTCTGTAATTCCCAGTGTGGTTGGTGCCGGAGCTGCTGGAGGTGCTGCTACAACAAGGTGGGCTGCATATAAAATTCTGGCATGGACAGCCAGCAAATGGCTCAACATTATCAAACTGATACCGCAAATCGGACCTGCTCTAATCACTATTCGTTCCACAGCTGGTGTTCTTGCTCGTATTTCTGGACCCGTCGGTGTGGCTCTTGCAATATGGAGTATAAATAATCATTTGGGACCCAAATGGGATAAATGTTTGGGACTTCTTATTGGACTTGCATTTTGTCTCGATGAATCCGATGAAATTTTGCTACCTAAAAAAGATTAATCAGAACGAAGAATCCACTCCTGTACCTCCATTCTGATTCGATTTTGTTGTGCATTTTGTAATTCATTCCAAATGGGCTTCGATAATTCCTTTTGATCATTCATCACATATGCTTTTCCAAGCATAAGCATACGCTGCTCTTCGAGTTCAATAGAATCAAATTGAGCGCCACGTAAAAATTGAATTGCGCCCTCCAATTCGGATAACGACCAAAGCTGTAGACCTGTTAAGTACGAAGCCAACTTTGATTTATCTTGTGCCCAACTCATCAAAATAAAAACACTCACAATACGATTATGTCTATCCAAAAAAAACCTCTTTGATTTCGGTTCTTCTAAGCTTTGAATCTTCGCCAGCAATGTTCTTCTTTGGGCATCTCTAAGACCAAAAGACAAGCACTTTTTATACTGTATTCTTGCCTTTTCTATCTCTCCTCGATGCCAATATATATCCCCAAGCTGCTCTATAAATAGTGCTTTATATGTAACACCCAAATCTTTTTGTAATGAATACCCAATCCACTCTTCCGCTTTGAACCAATTCTCTTTTGCCATCAAAATACGACTTTTGGCGTATAGAGACCGAGGATTATTGGGCTCTTTTTCCAATGCTTGTTCATAAAGTGTCATCGCAACATCATAACTTTGACTACGATATGCTTGTCGTGCAATACGTTTTGTTTCTGCAAGACTTCTCGCACAAACCTTTTCAAATATGGTTCTTCGTGAATAGCGATGCTCCGCAATCGCTATATCTCGATCTTCCAAGACAATGGTATCTAAGAATGATTCCCATTTTTCGATTAAAATATATACATCTACTCCAAACGCATCTTCCATATCACCTGTTCGATAGAGTTTTTTAAATTTCTCTATACCATATTCGTCCACAAGCCAACGCACAAAGGAACCTGTCATTGTGTAGGCTTTTCCGCTTGGCTGAGACCAAAACCCTCCAGCACCAAATAACAAACGAATATCTGGCGCTTTTTTCAAAATTCGAAGCGCGGCAGATGCTCGGTGTGGATCCAATTCATCTGGAGGCCAATCTGCGGCTACTGCGATCCCCTCAACCAATCCTGTATCCACTCCTATTCCATTTTTCACCGCCAAGCGAAATGGCCAAGGTGCAAAAGGAGCTGTGAAGAGATGAGCCATCTCATGTGCCAAAACAGAATCTCCGATCTCTTCCCAACGCAAATGCATTTGATGAGTCCAAGGACGAGCAACAAATGTTCGACGAGATCCCATCAACTCTTGTTGAACCTCTGCATTTGGATACACATAAATTTCCATCTTGCTTTTTTTCCACACAACAGGATCTTCTTGAAAAAAATATTTGAGCTCTTGATATCTGAATTCAACATCTTGTTTGAGATGATTTTGCTCTATTGGAGTCAGGTTTGAAGATGAAAAGTAGATAATCGCATGCTCTGTTTCTAATCTTCCTCCCAGCGATTTTTGAACAGAATTATGGGTGTGCATAAACATCAATGAAGGGCCATTATATCGCAATCCTCCTACAACACACATGAGAACCGCCACAGAAACCAATCCTCGCCTATGTACATACAACATCGCAACCCGGAGAATCAAAACAGCACAGAACAGACAATATGTTCGATATACGATGAGCGAAAAAGGAACAGAAAGAGCTTCATCATAAATAGATCCCGAAAACCAACCGATAAGCCACTCGTATCGTGCAATGGGAGGCTCGTTTGCCAATCTCCAAAAGAAGATCACAACCTCACTCAGAACAGCCAAAATGACCATTACCCACGCAAAACGAGTATGAATCACATGACCCAAAATCCACAAAGACTGGACGATGGCCATAGAAATAGGAGGAATGATAATCCAAAACAAAAAACCTTCTCCCCATGCACAAGTCTCTACGCGGAGTCCATTTAAAACAAGCACACAAAGAGTAGGTCCTATCAACAACCAGCTCTCTACCCAAAAACGAGAAACTTGATACATCTCTTTTGGATCAAGTGTGCCTTCTCGAACATTTTTTTGCAAAGCAATCAAAGAGAGAATGGAAGCAATCACCCCACTAATGGCGGCAGACTCATACCCCACGATTTCAAAAAGCGGGACAAAAGTAAGCAAAATACCCAGTATCGTTGAAATAAAAAATAAGAACGGCGAGAAATAAAACATGGGCTTCATGGATTAGGATCCGATATCATGATGTTTTCCTCGTGTGCTGCATGTATGTTTTTTTATATCTTATTTCCATCTGTTTTGGCGAACCTTGGAGTGTAATCTATCCAAAAGGAGTTTATCATAATTATCCACAACAAATCCATCCGCAAAAGTGGCTGGTCGAACAAAACAAAGCCTTTGCCATACCTCCACAAACCAATATTTCAAAATTTATCGTACAATGTATCCATACACGAGATTTTTTACTAAGAAATCCAAATGCTCCATTGGGAATGCTCAGTCAGTGGGGCTACACAAACAAACACCGAATTAATGCCCTGACCAAAATTATTGATACCGCGACACAGAATAAAAAATTACTGCACGATCCATTGTGGTGGCACAAGCATTTTCGACACTTCATTCTTCATGATCACAGCAAAAAATCAAAGCCCAGTTCCATTCGTCTTACCAAATATGTCGTATACCAAGTACAAGGAAGTCCGAAGAAGACCAAAACACATACGCAAGCACTTTGGGCTGTCAAAAATGATACTTCAGACAATATCCTTCATCAATTTTCTCGTATTGATATACTGAACGGAATTCTTGAAAAACAACAACACACCGATCCTCTCGTCTGGCTAACAAAAAACGATGCTTTAGAAGCTCAGATGCAAGGAACCATTGAGGTTGAGTTACCAAACAAAAGTAAAAGACTCTTCAATGTACATCGGCACAACAACATGCCATATCAAAAAGGTATATCTTCAGAAAACCAGCTACGTTATTGGTACTTCCGCGAAGTTCATACAATATACGGATGGGGTAAAACCACAAAGGTATCCATTCAAAAAGACGTTTCGTTCGCTGGAGATGTTGATAATCTCGGATTTGGAAGCCTGATATGGATATCGAAAGAAGATCACAGCAGCCTTGGTCTCATTGTTGATACAGGAGGAGCATTCAAGCCCAATCTTGGACAACTTGATTGGTTTATTGGAACGGTTCGAGATAAAAAAGACTTTATACAAAAATCAAAGGCCTATCCTGCTCGAGCACAGGTAGGATTTCTTATCTTACGAGATCCATGATCATCCCACACGACGAAAAATAGCCTGATACGATCCCATCTCTTCTATGAATCTCGCATGCCAACAATCCCCCACCTCCGCCAGCTCAACATCATGCAAAATAATTGCTGCACGAGAAAAAGCAAAAGGAGGACTTCCCTGTGCATTTGAAAGAGGAAATCTTTCTTTACAAGTAGAACATGTCATCAAAAAATCACCTCCGTTACGCCATTTGTGTACGGATTTTGAAAATTCAGAAGCAATATTATGCGAACAAAAAGGACAACGAACACGATATCCTCCCTGATGATTGGCATACAATCGAGGTCTTTCACTTTGCTCAAACGAACAAGAATGAAAAGACGCACACGGAATAACGAGTTCATTTCGATGTGCATTTTGAATAGAACCAAAAACATCAAGCAAAGCACAGACAGCATCTTGGGTTTGTTCTTCTATACAAATACAGCAATCCAGTCGATTTCGAACAAGAGGCATGACTACTCCACAGCGAAAATATAACTATTTTTTTGAATGTTCTTATCTTCTTTGTCCTTTCTAACATACACATTCGTACTTCTTCACGCACATATACAATGGAGTTGATATGGAACGCGATATTATGGACTGCAACACTATAAAAGAATGCCTTTTATGGGCTGATCAACAATGGCCAGGATTTTGGAAGTTTGCCACTCATCAACCTATGACCAAAAAAGAGAAAACGTCATTGTCTATATATATGAAACAAACAGATCCTGATCCGCTATTTGAAAAAATGATGAGACAGCTTTTGTTTGTCTCTAAGTTGGATCAAAGTAAAGAAGCAAAAAAATTACTGATCCTCGGTGCGACCGCAATGATGGCATTCGGAGAGCAAAAAAGTGATGACCATATACAAAAGTATACAAAATAAATTCAACGTGCTGTATCTATGATGCCTGCTCTAATATTTCTAAATCTATGCATGAATAATTAATGATGAGACAGGACTCAAAAAACATCACAAAGTGAATCAACATCATCATTACTTTATACAACTCGCAAAAACTACGATCGGAATGACTAGCGATACCGATGTTTTCATGGTATGAGAGCAAAGAATCACCCGACATAAGAAACTTATCTTATGGTTGTAATACCTTTGTTTCATCTTTTATTTTCGGAGTAAACCATGTCCTTTGATCAGATCACCAGTTACTTGGGAGAAACAGCAGACTCTCTTCTCACTCATACTTGTACAACAATCCCAAAAGAAAGACTTCATCTTCCAGGTGGAGATTTTGTTGATCGAATCTTCGCACAAAGCGATCGAAATATTCAAACACTTCGATCATTACACACGCTATACAACAACGGTCGTCTCGCAGGCACAGGATATTTGAGTATTCTTCCTGTCGATCAAGGACTTGAACACTCTGCCGGTGCAAGCTTTGCCAAAAATCCAGATTACTTCGACCCGCAAAATATTATCGAACTCGCAATCGAAGGCGGTTGTAATGCAGTCGCGACAAACTATGGAGTTCTTGGTATCGTAGCTCGAAAATTTGCGCACAAAATTCCATTTATCCTCAAAATCAATCACAATGAACTTCTGACACATCCAAATACCTACGATCAAATCATGTTCGCACGAGTAAAGGAAGCATGGAATATGGGTTGTGTTGCGATTGGAGCCACGATTTATTTTGGTTCCGAAGGCTCAAATCGACAGATTCAAGAAGTCTCCAAAGCATTCGCACTTGCACACGAACTTGGAATGGGGACTATTTTGTGGTGTTACCTACGAAACTCTGCATTCAAACAAGATCAAGATTATCACGCCTCTGCTGATCTTACTGGGCAAGCCAATCATATTGGCTCCACCATTGAAGCAGACATCGTTAAACAAAAACTTCCTGTCAATAATGGAGGATATAAAGCGCTAAACAGCGGAAACTCTTCCTATGGAAAACTCGATGAAAGGATATACTCTGAACTCTGTAGCGATCATCCCATCGACTTGACCCGTTACCAAGTAGCCAATGGATACATGGGCCGAGTCGGACTCATCAATTCCGGTGGTGCAAGTGGTGCCAACGATTTTGCGCAAGCTGTTGAAACAGCTGTTATCAACAAGCGTGCGGGTGGTATGGGTCTTATTTCCGGTCGTAAAGCCTTTCAACGTCCCAGAGCAGAAGGTATCGCGTTACTCAATGCTATTCAAGATGTATACTTGTGTGACCAAGTCACCATCGCATAATTTTTCACCTAATCTAGCTTCTGGTTTCTTGCCTTTTGTAAATTCGCTCCTAACGTTCAAGGGTCTATCATTATGTCTTCTGGAGAAGAAAAATCTATGAAACCCAATCCCAATCGTGGTCTTTTACTGGGGATTTTTATCGCCATTATCATGCTTTTTGCCTTCATGTTTGTGGGAGATGGATTAAGCATGCTTCAACGAAAACCAAAGCAGTTTTCAGAAATTCTTGAGGCCATTGAAAACAATCAAATTGACTCGATGACGATTCAAGGGCAACACATTGATGTAAAATTCAATTCTAGTGCCGGAGAAAATGCAAATGGTCGATTCTACTCGGTCGGACCAACCCAAAGCGATCATTTTGTCGAACTTCTAGACAAAAATGGAATACCACACACCTATAAAGTAGAATCCGAAGGAGGACTTTTTCAATCCATCATCCCCATTATGTGTCTTGTCCTTACAGGATTTTTGATTTTCTTCGTGATTCGCCAGCTTCAAGGGGCCAGTGGAAAAGCAATGAGCTTTGGAAAATCTCGTGCACGAATGATGGATGAAAAAGACAAAAAAATAACATTCGAAGATGTTGCTGGAGCGGAAGAGGCCAAAGAAGACTTGGTCGAAATCGTAGATTTTCTCAAAGACACACGAAAGTATCAACGTCTTGGCGGACGAATTCCCAAAGGTGTCTTGATGGTTGGTCCTCCCGGAACAGGCAAAACACTTTTGGCAAAAGCTGTTGCAGGGGAAGCAGGTGTTCCTTTTTTCTCCATCAGCGGTTCTGATTTTGTTGAGATGTTTGTTGGTGTAGGAGCAAGTCGAGTTCGAGATCTATTCGAACAAGGAAAAGATAATGCACCATGCATTATCTTCATTGATGAAATAGATGCCGTCGGTCGACATCGCGGTGCTGGAATGGGAGGAGGTCACGATGAACGAGAGCAAACACTAAACCAACTTCTTGTCGAAATGGATGGATTTGAGGCAAACAGTGGAATCATTCTTATCGCTGCAACCAACCGTCCAGATGTTCTTGACCCAGCGCTTCTTCGTCCCGGACGATTCGATCGCAGAGTCCATGTCGGAAAACCAGATCTAAACGGCCGAGAGGCAATCCTCGGCGTTCACACCCAAAAAATATTGATGTCCGAAGAGGTAAAACTGCGTCAAGTTGCACAGGGTACTCCAGGTTTCAGTGGTGCAGATTTGGCCAATCTGGTCAATGAAGCTGCTCTGATGGCAGCAAGAAAAGACAAAGAATCGGTAGAGATGGAGGATTTTGAAGAAGCAAAGGACAAGGTCTCGATGGGTGCACAAAGAAGAAGTATGATCATTCCGGAAAAAGAGAGAAAACGGACTGCATATCATGAAGCTGGACATGCACTTGTCGCTCGAGCACTAACCGAATCCGATCAAGTTCACAAAGTTACAATCATACCTCGAGGGCAAGCTTTGGGGGTTACCCAAATGTTTCCCGCAGAGGATCAACTCGGTGCAACGTCAACACAACTCCAAACAAAACTCGCTGTATTTATGGGAGGACGAGCTGCAGAAGAGCTTATCTTCGATGAAATTACAACCGGAGCACACAACGATATCCAACAGGCAACCCGTATCGCACGCGCTATGGTGACAGAATATGGAATGTCTGAAGAGCTTGGCCCTATCAACTTTGGTGGTAGTGGCGAGGTCTTTGTGGGGCGAGACTACTCAAAAGTTCGTGCTCATTCCGAACAAACCTCGCAAGTCATCGACAAAGAGGTGCATTCTTTGATCAATAATGCATACAGCAAAGCCATGGATATTCTCAAGACCAATATTGAGGTACTCCATACCGTTGCCAATACATTATTAGAGAAAGAAACTCTAAATAAAGAAGAGTTTGAGGGTCTATCTATCGGAATCGCGGCCTCCTACACATATCTTGGAAAGGCATAATTTCGTGCGTCCTACAATTGTGGGAATTCTCAATGTCACACCAGATTCATTCTACGATGGTGGAAAATACACCTCTGTAGAAAAAGCCATACAACACGGTAAAAACCTGATCGCACAAGGCGCTGATATTATCGATATTGGCGGTGAGTCCACACGACCTGGTGCAGATGCCGTTTCAGAACAAGAAGAATGCGTACGTGTGATAGAGGTTGTGAAAGAACTCTCCAAATACGCTCCAATCAGCATCGATACCACCAAACCATATGTTGCTCAACAATCTCTTCTGTCTGGTGCACAAATTCTCAATGATGTTCAGGGACTACAAAATCCAATCATGATGGAAGTTGCATCAGATTTCGATGAAGTCGTAATCATGCACAGTCGAGGAACCCCTAAGACGATGCGTTCACAAACCAAATATACAGATATAGGACAAGAGATATACGATTTCTTTGCGCATCAACTCAAAAAATGTTCATGTCAAAAGATTTGGCTGGATCCTGGAATTGGATTTGCCAAAACATCTGAACAAAGCATATTTTTGCTTAATCATATCTCCATGTTTCAAGATTTAGATTGCCCGCTCTATATTGGTGCTTCACGTAAGTCCTTCATTCCCAAAACACTCTCGATAGAAAATCATGTTGATCGTCTTGGTGGATCTTTGGCTGCAGTTGCGGTAACATTTGCACAAGGAGCACAAGCTTTTCGCGTACATGACGTGGCTGAAACCAAACAATTTTTGGACATGATGATTGCAATTGAGAGTATCTCATGACGATAGAAGCCAATGACATCTTCGATATTCTTTTACTCAGCTACATCCTGTATCGAATACTTCTCGTTTTAAAGGGCACAAGAGCATATCAAAGTCTCGTTGGACTTTTTGTTCTTTTGATATTGTATATCAGCGCACAGTATTTTGAACTCTTCAGCATCGTGTGGCTTTTGGATAAATTTTTCGTTTACTTTGTCTTGGCAATCATCATTCTCTTTCAAGAAGACATCCTCAAAGGACTCGCCAAAGCAGGTTCTCTATTTCCATCCATTCGAAAAGAGAAAACTCCTTTTTTTGAGGAGATCAATAAAGTATGCTTTTTACTTGCCAAACGACGAATTGGGGCACTCATTGCAATCGAAAAAAAAGCTTCCTTGGGCGATATTATTGAAAATGCAACACAACTGGATGCACTCATTTCTCAAGATCTACTGCGCGCGATCTTTTTGCCGCATAGCCCTTTACATGATGGTGCCGTTGTCATTCGAAATGAACGAATCGCAGCTGCACAAGCATTCCTTCCATTGAGCAACTCAAAAACGCTGCCCAAAATTTATGGAACAAGACATCGAGCTGCTATCGGACTCACGGAGAGTACGGATGCCATTGTTATTGTAGTGTCCGAAGAAAGGGGAACAGTCGGAATCGTTCAAGAAGGTCAGGTTCTTGTCGTACGTGATGAAAATGAAATGCGACAGGTTCTTTTTGAGGCCATGCAAAATACTGGAGAAGAAAGTGAACCTGCGTAACATAATCTCCATTCTTACACAAAATGCAGGCTTAAAATTCATTTCTCTCTCTGCTTCTCTTTTGATTTGGATATGGGTTCAAACCCAACACACAGAGCAAGATCGCATTCGCTCAAAAGTAGAGTATCAGCTTCCCAAAAACCTAATTTTTTTGAATCAACCCTCTCAGACAATCATGGTTACCTTAGAAGCACCAAAAGGGGTCATCCGTCAGCTAAAAGATACAGAATTAACAGCCAATATAGATTTATCGACACATAATACAGGACCATTTGAATTTAGTCCAAAAGACATTGTTAATCTCCCACAAAGTGTAAAGGTTGTTCAATTCTCTCCCCCCACAGTCAATATCTCATTGGATGAACGCCTTACACGAACATTAAAAGTGGAACCCAATGTCTCTGGTGAACCTCTACGAGGCTGGAAGCTTCTTGAAACACACGTCATACCCAAAGAGGTAACCGTTACTGGCGCCAAAACTGTTTTAAGCAATATGGCAAGCGTTCGAACAATGGGAATTTCTTTATCAAAACGAAGTAATAGTGAAATGGTTTCCATCTCACTGGAAAAAATGCACCACTCCTTTTCTCTTGCAGAAAAAAAACCTGTACAAGTAGAGATTATTTTAGAAGAGAAAACAATTGAAAAAGAGTACAAAAACATTCCGATTATTATGCCTGATGGTTGGATTGCAACACCCAATCAAACGGGTATCATCATCGAGGGTCCTCTCTTAAAAATCGAAGCAATCAAAAACAACAAATTGAAACTTGTATGGAAAGAATCAAAAGAAGAGATCAATACAATCAATCAAGTTGAACTATATGACGGAGAAAAACTCCTATCATACTCATTTCAAATACTTCAAAAAAGTGAATTTAGAAAGGAGCCCACCCCATGACTCTTAAATTTGGAACAGATGGAATTCGAGGAAAAGCAGGAGTAGAACCTCTTACTCCACAGACAATAGAAGCCATTGGCTCAGCCATTGCGCTCTCTTGTGCTGAAGACCCAACGATTGTAATTGGTATGGATACCAGAGAATCGAGTGTCTGGATTTGTGACGCTCTTTGTGAAGGAATCCAAAAAGTAGGAGGAAATGTTCTCGTAGGTGGTGTCATGCCAACTGCGGCAGTATCATGTGCAACAATCGGAGAAAAAGCTTCTCGTGGGGTCATGATTACAGCCAGCCACAACCCCTTTTACGACAACGGCATCAAAATCTTTTCCGAATCGGGACGAAAACTCACAGCAAAACAACAAAAAGATGTACAAAGTGCCTTTTCGAAACCTCTTCCACAAAGAGACCGAGGAACACGATCAGACCCTCTCCATCTCGCATTACACTGGATTCGACGTGTTCCCAAACCAGACCTTTCCAATATGACCATTCTCCTTGATTGTGCACATGGTGCTGCAAGTATACATGCGCCTAAGTTATTTACAGATCTGGGTGCAAAACTAATCCTACGAGGTTGCAGCCCAAATGGAACCAACATTAATGACAATGTTGGAGCCTTACACCCACCAAAAGATGTACAAGGGTGTGATTTTGCTATTTGTTTTGATGGAGATGCGGATCGGCTTATGCTTGTCGATACACAAGGAAACATCTTGGATGGAGATGACATTCTGTGGCTTCTTCGCAATCATTTTGAAGGACCATTGGTCGGAACAGTTCTTTCAAACGGTGGACTTGAAGATGTTCTTAATGGTCGACTTTTGCGCTCCCCTGTTGGGGATGCCAACGTCGAAAAGTTGATGCACGATTCTGGAGCTATTTTAGGTGCTGAACCCAGTGGACATATTCTCTTTGGAGATGGCTTGGCAACAGGAGATGGGACATATACTGTTCTTCGTATCTTAGAATGTTTGGGTCATGTTCCCAAAAGACCTTCTTGGGAGCGATGGCCGGTTTGCAAAGAGAATATCATCATCACAGAACGTATTGATCTAAATGTTCTTACATCCATAAAAAAAGCAGAAGAATCGGGGCAACGCGTAATTGTACGTTATTCCGGTACAGAACCACTTTTGCGAATTATGGTAGAAGGAAAAGAAGCACTGTTTCACCTCCAGCAGATTCGCGAAGATTTTTTGGAGCACAGTTCATCATGACTCATCGTAACAGACTGGGTGCAAACATTGACCATGTGGCAACCATTCGCCAAGCTCGTGGAGAGCGTTATCCTGATCCTGTTTTTGCTGCATCTATCGCCGAATTAGCGGGTGCAGATCAGATCACATGCCATATTCGTGGAGACCGAAGACATATTATTGATGCAGATCTACCCCGATTGCGTGATGCAGTACAAACCCAGCTAAACGTGGAAATGGCTGCGACACAAGAGATGTGTGATCTTGTCATTCCTATTTTAGCAGCACACCCTCACCGTCATCGCATCACACTGGTACCAGAAAGAGAAGGAGAAGTAACAACAGAGGGTGGTCTTGACGTAATCACAAACCAAGACCTGATACGAAACGTTGTACAAAAAATTTCAGAAAACAAAATTTACGTCAGCTTGTTCATCGATCCGGATCCACTGCAGATCAACGCCTCTGTGATAAAAGGGATTGACATGATTGAGATTAATACAGCTCGATATTGCGAAGGCCATGATGAAGAACTACAGCGAATCAAAGACGCTGCACAACAAGCCCAAAACCTTGGATTTGAGGTTGCAGCTGGACATGGACTGACGCATCACAATCTTCCTCCACTTGTTTCTATGGTTCCAGAAATCATAGAATATAACATCGGACACAGTATTATTGCTCGATCTATCTTTGTCGGGCTTGACAAGGCCGTTCGCGACATACTCGCTATTATTCGAGCATGATTCCCGTTTACACCAGCAAAGATGTCAGAAGATGGGATCAACTGCTCATAGAACAAGACTTCCCCAGTCATACTCTGATGGAACTTGCTGGTAAGGGAACTGCTGAATACCTACATCAACACCATCCTGCAGCATCTTTTGCTATTTTTTGTGGTTCAGGAAACAATGGTGGAGATGGATATGTGATTGCACGATGGCTGTTGCTTTGGGGACATGATGTATCGATCGTTTGTGTTTCTTCTCCCAAAACACAAGATGCGATATGCAATGCAAAATGGTGTTCTGCACCGAAAAAATCCTTATATGAAATTTCCAATGAACATGTTGTTATTGATGCCATGCTTGGAACAGGTCAAAACAGAGAGCCTATTGGGCGCTATCAAACCAGCATAGAACATATTATCAAACTTCATGAGAAAGGATCTACTGTATATGCGTTGGATGTACCAACAGGAGTGAATCCTGATACAGGCGCTCCTTTTGGTGACATTGTGGTTCCTGTAGATGGGTGCTTTTCATTTGGGAAACCAAAAACAGCATTATATCGTAACGCGAGTATGGGCTCCATCATTCATATTGACATCGGATTTGACCTCATAACTCCTCCCATAACCCCAGATGCATATCTGATCGAACAAGAGGATATACTACGATGGTGGCCCACAGAAAAACCTTCTTTCGCGAAGTGGAATCGCGGACATGTTGCAGTTGTTGCTCGTGGTGGAGCTGCGGTTCTTGCAGCTCATGCAGCACTTATTATGGGTGCTGGTCTGGTCAGTATTGTGTGTTCCCAAGAGGATTGGAATTCCATGAAAGGCTTGCGTCCTGAAATTATGCACACGACTTCTATTTCAAGAAGTAGGCATGACTGTATCGTCTTTGGTCCCGGAATTACTGAATATGAACAATTCTCAGAACTTTGGCAAAACTATCCAAAACCAATGGTTCTTGATGCCGGTGGTATCTCACTTTTGGCAAAACAAAAAGAACAGAGTTCATCATACGATCGAGTACTTACACCTCATAGTGCAGAAGCTGGAAGACTTCTGAATATTCCAAGAGAAGACGTAGAGAAAAACCCTTTTGCAGCTGTCAAAGAACTTCAGAAATTCGGATTCTCTATTTTGAAAGGCCCATACACAAAAATAGGCGAAAAACCACTCTGGATTGCACCTAAAGGTAGTATTCAGCTTGCTACAGCCGGATCTGGTGATATTTTGGCTGGAATGATTGGAGCATTATTAGCCAAAGGTCTCCCAAAACGAGAGTCTAGTGCGATAGCTTGTTCCATACACGCTTTTGCTGGAATGTCGATGAAAAAAGGGGATACAGCAAGCGATCTTATTCAAAAAATAAAGGTTTACCTTACATAAAACTATTTAAGGTCATACCATAGGTTATATAAAAAAATACTATTCTTGCTTTGTAGGATTCTTTTCGATAAAGGATTTATATAGTGATCCGTTAAGAAGTCGCAGTCTAATTTATCAACAGCCCCATGAGGTTCCTAATGTTGTTTCCATCTTTATTTCACTTTTTGATTAATCCTGCACAAGCAGAATTAAGCGTTCCTGAGTTGAGTGCTGGAGATCTTGTCATCTCTGAAATTATGCACGATCCTGTACAAGTCTTTGACTATAAAGGAGAATGGCTTGAGATTTTTAACAACAGTGGAGACTCTGTTGATCTCGATGGTCTCATTCTACAAGACAACTCTGGGGAAACCATCACAGTATCTGGAACACTTCTTGTTGCCAACGGTGATTACGTCGTCTTGGGTGCTCGTGATGTCTCTTCACAAAACGGTGGCGCTACCGTTGACTATCGATATAATCGAAACAGTTTTCGTTTGAATCCTTCCGATGCTGTAATACTGAGTAATGGTTCAACAACCATTGACTCGGTAACCT
>NYTD01000143.1 GCA_002683315.1 Deltaproteobacteria bacterium
ATTATTCTCCAAACTATGCGAATTTGAATGCAATCATGCCATTGCTGCTCATAAACCCATACCAGATGCTCTGAGACCAAGAGATTTTCCTAATTTACCCATCCCCAAAGCCGCATCTGTTGAACAGATGTATTTTTTGCTCCATCCATACTACATGGAAATGAAAAATAATATCGACGCCAGCCCCACATTTCAAGGATGTAAGAATCAAGCGGCACTCTGTGAAATATATCGATTGACAAACCATATATCGCACTCCGATCACCAACATTGGAACGGTGAACAGCTGTATGATACAAACGGTTCTCCATTAAACAAGATGCACCTCAACAAATTTGATTATCATCTTTTATCGAAAGAGATGGAGCGTATTCTTGTTGTTGCAAGAGAAAGTCTCACTCCAGAAGAAGCGATGCAATTACCCAATCATCTACATGAACAAGTTGATGGCTATCTAATCAAACGAGACCTCAAGTATACCGATCCAGCACTTGCACAAAAAGCGGAAAAAGAAATAAACCGAGTTTTGAATCAATTTGTCTTATATGAACCTTTTTATGCACACTTTTTACTGCGGTGTGTTCGGCAAGTCTCTGATACGATTCAAACTGCAGGTGTTGCTCTTTTGAAAAAATACATCCTGCTGATTGTTAATCCCTCATTTTTCATGAACGATCTAAAAAACACTTCTGAACGCGGTGCTGTTCTTTTACATGAAGCACTCCACATCATGAATAAACATATCATACAAATGCACAAAGACACCTATTCAGACAAACGTCTATATAATATTGCAGCAGACTTGGAAATCAATCAGCTTATCGGAGGAAAGTGGAAACTACCGGAAGGTGCTTTGTCCATCCATAAGCCACCATTCGCCACACTCAAGCTACCTGAATTCGATCTTGCTGAAACCTATTATACACTGCTGTTGAAAGAAAAAGATCAAAACTCCTCTGCGTGGCAAAAGATCAAACCCATGACGGAAAACGATACCATTGGAGGTCACTCCGATCATCACGGATGGGGCAAAGAATCAAAAGAAAAAGGGTCGTTAAAACCCATGGGGGGAGCCAAAGGTGGAGATATCGACGCACATGAAATGGACATAGAGCGCGCTGTTCGTGAAGCTGCACAATCCACCCAAGCAGGTAAACTTCCCAATCATATATCCACCCTTCTTGACCAGTGGAAAAAAGAACGGGCACCTGCCATTGATTGGAAAAGAGAACTTCGTATCTTTACTTCGTTCAATCCTTCCACAACAATGCGGCGAACACACAACAAAAAATCAAATCGATTTCGAATGAACCTGAGACGTTCATTGGCCAAAAATCGCATTACAACCGATGTTCTATTTGCCTTCTCTCGCTATAAGCCAGATCAACTACCGACTGTCATCTGGGGAGACTTAGCCCCCGCTCTACAAAACAAGCTCATTGGTATAGAACCACGATTGAATACAATCGACGACCATCATACGATCGTCTTGCACAAATGTTTGCATCTTACTGTATATACACTTCTTTGTGAACACCCTATACAATGGCCAACATGGGATGATGTTCCCGATAAACTTCTTTCCATGCTGCACATGGTTCGCGTTCCCATCGATCCAGATGTACTCCCCTTTGAATTATTCGTCACACTCGCAAAACAGCGCCCAAAACTTCTGCCTAAATTATCTTGGGAAGAACATTTTGGTGCTTTTGAGAAGAAAAGTATTAAGAAGCTGTACCCTAATATATTGAAGCCAACGTGGGGTCTCCTGCCTGCCGATGAGATCATCAAGGTTATCATCAATAATCCCGAGCAATTCCAGATCAAACTATCTGATGTCCCTCAAGATTTTTTGTCGCAATTTGTGCAATATGATTTTCGAGGTACACAACCATTCCGTGTTGAACGCATTGTAAAACGTCTTTTTCCGGGACTCAAACCAAGACCAGAACTCCCCAAGCTCCTCATTATGATCGATGAATCTGGCTCTGTGGGAAATGATGATCTTTCCTACTTTTTTACGGAAATCGATGGGATCCATGGAATTGGGTGTGAAGTATACATTCTAAAATTCGACACAACCCCAGCCCTTTTTCATCGATACAACCGAACACATCCAAAACAACGAGATGCCTCTGGAGGAACTGCTTTTGATCCCCCTCTCCAATGGCTCAATGATGCCCGACATGGAGTGGAAATTATGATGAAAGATTCAGACGGAGAGAAAAGTTTAGATACGGTCACCATAAAATTTGATGGGGCCATCATCTTGACCGATGGGTACGCTGCAGAACCAACGGTCAAGCCGTATTGTAGGCTTATGTGGGTCTTAACCCCATCCGGTTCCGACGACGCCATACGCCAAGCCAATCAGCCATATGGAATCCTAAAGCTTCCACCCTACGAAAAACGCTAGAATTAGATTTCCTTTCTCAGTTGGAGATCTAATTCTTGGTCTGGATGAATCGTTCCGACACCAAAGTATTTCGCTTGTGGATGGGCAAAGTACCATCCACTTACCGAAGCAGCAGGAATCATCGCCATTGTTTCACTCAAACGGACATCTTCTACGGAAAGAAGATCAAATATCCGCTGCTTTTGCTCATGATCTGGACAAGCTGGATATCCTGGGGCAGGTCGAATACCTTGGTACTTCTCTGCAATTAATGAACTATTGTCCAGCTGCTCTTCTTGTGCATATCCCCAAAACTCTTTGCGAACACGTGCATGTAGATATTCTGCATAAGCCTCAGCCAGACGATCAGCAAGTGCTTTTATCATGATTGATTGATAATCATCGTGATCTGCTTCAAATGCCTTCGCCCGTTCTTCGCAACCAAAACCAGTGCTTACACAAAATGCACCAATCCAATCATTCGTTCCTTTGGGCGCAATAAAATCAGCCAAACTCAAATTCGGACTTCTCTTTTTGTTTTGCTGTCGAAGACATTGAAAACGAATCCTCTGCGTGGTTCTGCCTTCATCTTCAAAAACAACAATATCATCACCATCCGTATTTGCTGGAAATAACCCCATACGAGCGTAAGGACGAAGCCAAGATTCATCCACAATCTTTTTCAACATCTCTTGTGCGTCTGCAAATAATGATCGAGCCTGCTCCCCAACAATATCGTCATTCAAAATCTTGGGGTACGAGCCTGCTAGTTCCCATGTTCGAAAGAAAGGTGTCCAATCAATAAACGGTATCAAATCCGAAAGGGTTACATCCTCCATTCGAAAAACACCAGTTTGATTGGGCGCTACTGGAGACTCTTCAGTCCAATTGATTTTCAATGCATTCTTACGAGCCTCTTTTATCGACACATGAGGGCGTCTACCTATTTGAGCCGCTCTTCGTTCAGCCAGAAGAGTGTATTCTTTTCGTCGCTCATCAAGAAATATAGGACGATTCTCTTGCGAAACAAGCTTGGTCACGACACCTACAGCGCGAGATGCATCCACGACATATACAACGCCATGTTCATATTCTGGTGCAATCTTGACAGCTGTATGTACCTTAGAAGTCGTTGCTCCACCAATCAACAATGGAACATGAAAATCTAATCGCTTCATTTCTTTGGCAATACGCACCATCTCATCAAGAGATGGGGTAATCAATCCAGAAAGGCCAATGATATCCACATCATGATTCTTTGCCTCTTCTAGAATCCGTGACATCGGCACCATCACCCCTAAATCGACGACTTCATATCCATTACACTGAAGGACAACACCCACAATATTTTTTCCAATATCGTGAACATCTCCTTTTACAGTAGCCATAAGAATTTTCCCTGCCGAACGAGCTCCTTCAGACTTCTCATCTTCTAGAAATGGTAGAAGATATGCAACGGCTTTTTTCATCACACGTGCGCTTTTCACAACCTGTGGAAGAAACATCTTTCCTTGCCCGAACAAATCTCCGACAACATTCATTCCCGTCATCAATGGACCTTCAATGACAAACAAAGCCTTATCAAATCCTTGTCGTGCCTCCTCGGTGTCCTCAGTGATAAATCGATCGATACCATGAACCAAACTATGTGTCAGTTTTTCTTGAACGTTGGCCTCTCTCCAGCTGAGATCTTCTTGGGATTTTTTTCCCGTTCCCTTAATACTTTTTGCGATATCAAGCATCCTATCAAGGGCGTCATCTCGTCTGTTTAAGACAAGATCCTCAACAATCATACGCTGTTCAAATGGAATATTGTCGTATACCGTGATTTGCCCCGCATTTACAATTGCCATTCCCAAACCTTCTTTGATGGCGTGATAGAGAAATACAGAGTGCATTGCCTGACGAATCCCCTCGTTACCACGAAATCCAAATGACAAATTACTCAATCCGCCACTAACCAATGCATAAGGAAGATTTTCTTTTATCCACGCTGTAGCACGAATGAAATCGACCGCATACTTGTTGTGTTCTTCAATCCCTGTACCAATTGCAAAAATATTTGGGTCAAAAATAATATCTTGGGGAGGAAAGCCCACTTCTTCCACCAAAATCCTGTATGCACGAGCACAAATATCAATTCTTCTTTGATAGGTATCGGCTTGTCCATTTTCATCGAATGCCATAACGATTACTGCTGCACCATATTGCCGAACCAAACGAGCCTGCTTACGAAAAATTTCCTCCCCCTCTTTCAAAGATATGGAATTCACCACACCTTTACCTTGAATACACCGCAATCCCTCTTCAATAATCGACCATTTGGATGAATCAATCATTACTGGAATACGTGCGATGTCAGGCTCAGATGCGATCAGATTTAAGAATTCACGCATGCAATCTAAGCTCTCAAGCATCCCATCATCCATATTCACATCTATGATTTGTGCACCATTTCGAACCTGTTGTCGTGCAACCTCAGCGGCACGAGTAAAATTCCCTCGTTGAATCATTTTTCGAAAACGAGATGAGCCTGTCACATTTGTCCGCTCTCCGATATTAACAAAGTTCAAATCTTTGAAAATCAAAGGTTCCAAACCACTCAATCTCAAGCATTGTTCAATATTTGGAATCACACGTGGAGCCTTACCTTCGACAGCTCTTGTAATCGCCTGAATGTGGGGTGGAGTTGTTCCGCAACATCCTCCTACAATATTCAAAAACCCAGAATCAGCCCATTCTGATATGTGTTCAGCCATATCCTCTGGAGTTTCATCATATCCACCAAACTCATTGGGAAGACCTGCATTGGGATATGCAGATACGAGACTATCTGAAATACGAGAGAGTTCTTGAACATATTGCCTTAGCTCTTTTGCTCCAAGAGCACAGTTCAAACCAATACTTAAAGGATTCGCATGCATCGTAGAATACCAAAAAGCCTCTGCTGTTTGACCAGACAACGTTCTTCCAGATGCATCTGTTATGGTACCTGAAATCATGATGGGAAGTTCTATTCCTCGACGATGAAATACTTCTTGGGTTGCAAAAATGGCAGCTTTCGCGTTGAGTGTATCAAATATTGTCTCAATTAAGATGATATCTGTTCCACCATCAATAAGTCCTTCTACCGCTTCTTCGTATGCCTTAACAAGCTGCTGAAATGTAATATTTCGGAAACCTGGACGATTGACATCTGGAGATAGAGAAGCTGTGCGATTGGTTGGTCCCACGGCTCCCGCAACCCAACGAATCTTTCCATCTTTTGCTTCTCTACGCTCTGCACAGTCTCTTGCTATTGAGGCTGCTGATTTATTCATTTCATAAGAGATGTGCGCTAAATTATAATCTTCACCAGCAATCGCATTGGCGCCAAACGTATTGGTTTCCAAGATATCTGCACCTGCATCCAAATACTGATCATGAATCGCTGTAATAATCTCGGGCTTTGTTATACATAACAGATCATTGAAGCCCATAAGGTCACAAGAATGCTTTTGAAATCGGTCTCCGCGAAAATCTTCTTCTGTAAGATCGTATCGCTGTATCATCGTACCCATTGCACCATCTAGAACCAATATTCTCTTTGACAATTCTATTTTAAGCTGCTGAATTCGTCTCATCCAATCTCCTTTCACTCCCATCGATCATCTCTATAATCCTTTTCCAAGATGATGCACGTTGGGATAGGAAATCAAAACAGAATTGGCACAATCAAAAAAATAAAAAAAATCTATGATACGTTTGAATAGACCAACGTATAAAAACGTTATTGTTTTGTACGCAATATTAATAGTAGATTTTATGCTGAGTTATCTTTTATTTTGTCCAACAATCTTTGCGCAAGAATACATCGCTGTCCTAGATGTGGAAGGAACAGTTTCTGAAGCCATAAAGATACAACTTGCTGATGAAACAAGAGCCGGTACACTCTCTGCTCTGCCCAGAAGTCAATTTACAGTTCTAACGCGAGAGAATATGCTCAGCGTATTACAAGATCAAAACAAAGATGCTACATGTTTTGAAGGATCTTGTGAAGTCGAAATCGGTAGAAATATCGGTGCTGACTTTATTATTTCGGGTCAAGTTGTTCAAATTGAAGGTACATATCTATACTCGGTAAAAATTCACAATACCGAGACGGGAGCACTTGTTGGTACACACCGAATAGAAGGAGATTCTGGACTTTCTCTGGTTCGCAATACTGCAGATCAAACCAAAGATCTCATTTCGCATACACTCGTGCAGAAAATTTCTGACCAAGAATCCCTCAAAGAATCTCTCTCAATTATTCATTTCACTTCCAATCCAAGCGGAGCACAAGTTTGGCTAGATGAATCTCAGATATGTCCCACCACACCATGCACCATCGGTGTTTCTGATGGGTTTCACATAGTCGAATTCCGTAAAGATCGCCATCAGTTCTGGAAAGCAGAATTCCAAACCAAAAGCGGCATGGAAATTCGAGCTGATCTCATCTCAAGTTCTACAACACTCCATCTTGCTTCTCCTATGGCTGGGATCGATATATTTTTGGACAATACATACATTGGAAAAACTCCTCTATCTCCACAAGAGATAGAGCCTGGTTCTCATGTTCTACGATACGATGGCTCTTGTTCTGCACCAATTGAAGAACAATTTGTCGCAAAAGAAGGTGTAGATCTCTTTAGAGAAATCAATATCTATGATTACCAAACTCCTATACATGTAAAAGCAATCAATCAATATGGAAAAGTACTTCGTTCTCGGGTATATATTGATGGTGATTTTGTCGGGTATACTCCGTTCTCTGAGTCGATCTCAACATGCTCCGACCGTATCGAAGTCGAATCTGAAATTAATGGATTGGTACAGCGCCGTTCTCTTCCGCTTTCTCTAAAAGAGAATGCTGCGGAATATATTACACTTGAATTTTATCAAAAAAAACAACGTAAAAAAAAACGAAAAAAACGAAAGAAGTATCGAAGATAGACGACCAACATAATTCTTATTATGTTGGGTATGAGATTGGACAGACGCAAACTCAACAGCTATCGGGAATCCTAAACGGAACCATAAACGAGCAATATCAAGAGACGGGTATTTCAGAATACACGACAGACTTATCTCCATGGATAAATGACCAAACTTTGCATGGACTCGAAGTTGGGTATCAATATTTCAGAAAGGAAGTCTACCTTGATTTTAGTTTTTCGTTCTTCTACCGTAATGAAGATGACATAACAAAAGGACCATATCCTCTACCTATCTCCAACGTAGGTCGCTCATACATGCAAGGGGCTATAGGAAAATACTACAAACATGAGCAATCATCTTTCTTTGCTGGTGTACATATGGGTGTCTCTTCCACTTGGTTGCGAGTTAATCCCACCCATTCCATTCACATCACGTTGGATGAGGACGAGGAAGAAATGCTTATCAAGCATGATACATTTCGAACAGGAGTTCGTATTGGAGCACAATCAGGCATCACTCAAGGTATTCGTGTTGTGGGAGAATACGGAATCGATATACAAGGAAATCAAGATCAAAAATTTCTGCTCGGATATTTCTTTACACTCTAATGAGGTGTATTCTTAATAAATGTTTCCCATCCCATTTCTTTCATTTTCTGTTTGGATACTGACGCACTTGCTGGTTGGGGCTGCATCTTTTTATTATGGCTGATGACTATATCTTGAGAGTATGAGAATCGAGGCTTTTCCAGATCCAGGTGAACTGCATTCTCAAGACATGTATCTTGAAACGTATTGCAGTCAGCAACATCAATCCAAACGTCAGGATGAATCCAAGAGTCATGTCCTTCCACAAAAATCTCCATTCGATACACGATTCCATATGCCGTGGTTCCAAACTGCTGGTCAAAGATGAAATTACCAAGAGAGTAAATAATCGGTTTATTCTTATACCATTCCACTCCTTGAATGGAATGCGTGTGACCTCCAACAATGACATCTGCCCCAGCATCAACCATCAATCGATACACTTTTTCCTGCCAACGATTCTGCCTAGGTAAATATTCTTCTCCTTGGTGAGGCATTACAATGGTGAAAAAATGAGAAGCATACTTCGATATGATATCAATCTCATTTTGTAGAGGCAAACCCAAAACATTGTGATATCCACACAAAGCAATGGGAAAAGAAGACAATGCCATCTCTTTTATTTCTCCCAAACCATCAATGGCATGCGCATTGACAGAAACAACCTCGCAAATATCAGTTGTTCGAGCATTATCAAATGTTCCAAAATACTGAAATTTGTATGTATCTAAAAATGATTTTGTCTGCTCAAAACCATGTACTTCTTCCATATTATTGGTATGATTATTGGCCAATGAAAAGATATCAAAATAGCTTCGCGCAAAAGATAAATAATCAGGTTTACAAGAAAATTTGAGAAGTTTTTTCATCTGCGAGTAACTTTCTTGCGTTCTTGTAATAGGACACTCTAAATTCCCAATCCAGGTTTCCGCTGTTTTTTTTTGAAACTTCGACAGATGAACAAAAGGAAATTCGTACCCCTCTGGACGAGATCTCGCCCGAACATCAACACCACGACCCCAAAAAATATCTCCAAAAAAAGCCAAGCGTATTCGATGTTTCAAAATGATGTCAGATAAATCTGTCTCCTCGTATATCTCTTCATCTTGTTCACAAAATAAAACTTCAGAATCTA
>NYTD01000144.1 GCA_002683315.1 Deltaproteobacteria bacterium
GCATTTGTCTTGTGTAAGACGACGTGATGATGGTGCATAACCCCACTGCAATTAACACATGACAAAACTGAGCTGGTCACACACTTTAAACACCAAAGTGTTTTTCAATGATTAACTTGTGATCTGCTCTAAATCCTAAGGGCTTATTTAGTTGGCATCTCGCATGAATCACAACCGAAAAATAGGGAGTGAAGCCAGCAACCAACACAGAAACCAAGAATACCCTCTAGCCAAGTGAGGGCGAAGCATATGCCAAGTACACTTAAAAGCCATGATGTGGGGAGAGCTACATACCAAAACCCTAAACATGTTGCGCCCATACATGTACCAAGTATCCAAGCGAAGCGCTTTGGTGCTGTCGGTTTCCAAACGGGAGGTCGTTTCATAGTCATAAGCGTACCAATGAAACCCGTTGGGGATAAAGGAGTCAGACCAAAGGTGGCCGCAGTAAACATATCAAATATGACCAGTGGAGCGACATATGGAATCGGATCCCATTCGGGGTGGGCTAACAAGATGAAAATGGTTACACTAGAGACAATGTTCAAAAGGCCAGCACGAGCTCGTGCAGCAGTTTCATTGATCATCGGCTTTGTATATCCCTCCACTGGTTGACCCATCGCAAATAAAGGCTTTGTGAATATGGTGTGGGCTGTATCTGCCATGTTGTCGCTCATTTCAAATCTTTCTATTTCACTCATTTTGTATTTAGATTTTGCTTTTAGTCATATCTTAGTTTTGCAGAACTATATCATGAAAGTCTAAATAGTTAACAGTTTTCAAAAAGTATCATAATTATATTATATCATTCGACTTTTTGAAGCTGCCTTATAATAGTGCTTTAGGTGACATAACTCTTTTGCATAAGTAGGACGTTGTTTATGTAAGAATGTATTGTTATGAACCAACTCAATAAGAAAGCTAATGTCCCAAATTAAAGATCTAAACTTGGGGTTAATTACCGATGGTTTTAAAATTAATACTATGAATTTTTTGGTTTAAATACTTCAAAACTACAATAAATATATCCATTTTTTTATCAAAGATGATTAATGCGATCCTATTTGTGTTAAATGTTCAATTTGATTGATTACCAAGTACGAATATTACCAACAGATTTTTATGGTTAGATCGTACAGCTCAATATCATTTTATTTGCCTATATATCTTTGCATCTTGAATGGGAGAATATGCGGCTTTAGCTCGTACGTAAGGTACCACTTAACTTTCTTGTCTTTAGTACCTTTTATTAGGAAAGACAAGTGCTTGATCCTAAGGAATGGCATTGACTATGACCGTGTCAAAAGATGCTGTTAAAACTCGTTATTTATAAACAAAGATCAGTTAGAAAGCCTAAAACCTCGAGTCAAATTATCTTAATGCTGCCCATCTTTCGGCGCGACGCCACATTCGTAAATAACCCTCTGCAGATCGGAATAAGGGTTCTAAGTCTTGGTCACTTGCCCCTCCTCGACGTAAATCTTCGATGAGCTCAGGCAGTAGTCCAAGATGGACCAAGCCCTCGTTGTTAAAATCGAGACGTCTTTCGGCAATCGTCGGTTCAGTAAAACTAATATCGCCTGCATATGATGTAAAAGGGTATATGACAGGAGATGTTTGTGGTTCTCGACAAGGGCTATTTACCCCAAAACGTGGTTTTGGATAACCGGCAAAGCCATTGAGATCAAGGCCAAAACCCTCGGCAGGATAAGCCCCAGCTTGCATCAAATCCTCAAGTCTTTCCGTTAATTCATGCGCTATATATCCTGGTTGTCCCTCACGCTGACAGCGTTGAAACCTTACGCGAGATACACCACCGATTTCATATATTTTTCCGCCAAAATTGTGACCGTGTGAGCCGATCGCAGGATACCCTGCTTCTTCTAATGTAGTGAAGACTTCGGCATATGCTCGTCTAGAAAAGTGATCCATCTCAATAAGCATCCCCCGAGCCATCATTTCTCTGATCAAATGCCTACCAAGGTCTGTCAATCCATGGTTACGACAATAATTACCCTCCAACGACCCTGAAGATAAATCAGGTAATAATGGAGCTAATGTGGCGATCGGATTATCTGCAAAGGCACTGATGTCAATAGGTGCTTCGCCCCCGAATATGTCACGAGGACGGTTGAGTCCACCAAAAGCGACCGAACCATGATCGGCAAGATTCGGCGCTGCGATGTCACAGTCTTCCACAAAGCTTGAAAAATGGCCTCCATTGATGAGGTTCGCAATCTCAAGTACGCCGCGGGCTCCGTCTCCTGCTGAGAAAGCATTGTCGTATTTGTGAACAGGGAATAAGACTCTAATCCCAAGTTCATAAAGATGATCAAGCTCAGTAGTGACTTCTTCTGGCGTGCAACTTGGTCTCTCAGGAATCACTGTATGAGCACAGTTAAAGAGTTTAGATGTCTCTATGCCAAGAACGATAGCAAGTTTACCCTCAGCGATCACAGTTCTTGCTTCATCAGCACTCTTAACTACGCGAAAAAAACCTTTTCCGACACCGCCGTACTGGGCATCTATGTAGCGTTCCATTTCATAGATTGAGTCAATACTACGCCGTACATTCACCATTTCATCACACTCAAAACGATCAGAAAGTGGGTGTTTTGCGCTTTGTAACTCACAAATCACTTGATTGGCGACCGCATGCTGTACGATTAATCTTAATCCGCCTAGCCATGCACGTTCAATCCAACGATAATATTGTGTTTGATGAGTGGATGAATAAGGCGCATTTGGCCAATCTGTGAAATTAGGATAACCATCGGTATCATGATTAAATTCGGGAACGCGTCCGGTGAGCAAAGTTTGAGTGAGTAGATTGATATCATTCGTACTCACTTGATCAACAAAATAGCCCCACAAATCTAATTTGCCGTCTTCTCCGTGGTTGTCCACACAGCTATTTAGTGCATGAGTCACGCCTAGACGATGAAAAGCCGAACCATGTACACCCGACCCAAAGCCAAGGTTAGAAACAATATGTGAATGTGTATCTACGATACCAAATAGGTCACCATCTTCAAATGTACCCCTCTCAACTACACCTTGAGCATCGATACTGAGCTCAGGATGAGCACTACAGCCATCAGCTTCTACTAATTCTACACGAAATACTTCATTACTGCGGACGCTCAGTCCAAGTGAATCATTAACATAGGACAATGCTTTAGCCTCTTTTTGCAGAACCAAAGAGAACTCATTAGGAAAAGACGTAGTTTGTAAGGCCCATTCTCCACCAGAATAGCCGGATGGATCTGCATTGAGTTGGCTCTGCCATGCGAATGCTTGATCACTCCATGTTAAGTACTGATGAGTTGGATTATATAATAGGTATTCTCCTAATGACGTTGCTTGGAAATATAAAGAGACTGCTGAAGATTCATCGGTGCTCACTGTAGGAGCATCTTGTCCGGATAGCCAGTATGGCTCTTCGGTGTGGTCTTTAAGTTTTAATCGAAAACATCCTTTAGAGAATCTAGCGAGAGTAGGGTCTCCTTTACTCAAAAACTCAAGAATATTTGGCTGGTTCATGATTACGCTCATATCATCTAATTGAGCATTGACATTAGAATCCAACATATCCACCTCATCGAGGCCATTATCTTGATCATTCATGGATGGATTTGAAGAGGTATCACAGGCAACTGTCAACATGAGACAGGAAGCAAAGAATAATATTTTTAATGCTTTAGCAGAGGTTTTTATCAAAATGATTAATCTCCTGACTCCATAATTAATTTTGTCACTAGCGATAAAATCGCAAAGCCCTGAACTACAGATGATGGAATTCTGAAAAGCCTTAATTAGTTTTTAAGGTTTTTTCACTTCTTAAGACGTATTGATGACTTTAGATTTAGAATCACCATATTCTGCCATGTTCTAGCCAAAACAGGTATCATAATTATAGTATTTCGATGAGATCGTTATCCTTGTAATGAGATGTGTACACGTCTTACGTACTGTACTTTAAGCCTAATACATTTTCGATTAGACGATTTATAAAACAGTAAGTGCAAATAGACTTTTTTCCGACGATTAATTGTGTCGGATCCTGTCATTTTTATTCTTGTCACCTTTACAATGAATGAGTTCATCAATCTCCATAAATATGCAAAAAAGATCGTTGTCATGGTGTGGCAATGTCCATAGACTGATTGCGATGTGACTCATACAAACAATGATTTGTTGTATTCATTGGATTCATTCTTAGCTCTTTTGATATATAGTTCCACCCAGCTTATTTCTTTTCGGACATCGTAGTCGATAGCCATGAACGCAAGAGATTATGATGCTGAGTGTTACACTTAGCCCCCTAGTCATAGGAGTTACCAATGCGCATTTTTTTTTCTCATAAGTTTTGGATCTCTTGTGATCGTATCGATGCTTATTGCTTGTGCAGGCGTAGACAAAAATATACAAGAAGCAGATACTCCCGAAGCTATGAACTCTTATGCAGCTTCCAATCCATTAGGGAGTGGGAATGAAGCAGATAACTCTGAGCCAGCAAGAGAAATGGATATTAAGGATATTAACGACTTAGCAGCTGGTTCGGATGAGATGGACAGGATGGATTCAGCAGGTGGTATGGATTCAGCAGGTGATATGGATTCAGCAGGTGGTATAGACTCTGTAGAGGATACAGATGTCATGGACACTATGGATTCGGAAGACGGTATGAATGAAACAGAACCCGTTGAAATGGAAATGCCTGATGAAACAGAAGAAAGTGATTCAGATGATGAGAGTAACTCCCCCTCTTCGACAGCAGCTTACGAGTCATTCTTGAGTGAGCGAATTGGGTTTGGCGCTGCAGCAACAGGTGGTCAAAGTGGTCATATTTGTAGGGTCACATCACTGAACGATACTGGACCTGGAACCCTAAGAGAATGTGCTGAAAATAGTCAGAATCCCACTTGGATTCGATTTGAGATCGACGGCGACATTACCCTTTCGTCGCCAATTAATCTCCGTAGCAATACAACGATTGATGGTCGAAATCACTACATTCGGCTGTACGGAGAGGGACTCATTCTTAGCAATGTGTCTAATATCATCATAACTAATATCATTTTTAAAGAGGGCACAGGCGGTGATACAAATGATGCGCTCAAGATCATCGATAGTACACACACAGTTTGGGTACATCATGTTTCCTTTTCAAACTATGGTGATGGACTTGTGGATATCACCCTACAAGCCACTAATATTACTGTCTCATGGTGCAAGTTCTCTAATCATCGCAAAGTGATGCTGATTAGTGCTTCGCCCGAGACCACCGAAGATGCTGTGATACAAGTCACCATTCACCATAATTGGTTCAAGAAGACGAACTCACGACATCCGCGTCTGCGTTTTGGTAAAGTTCATGCTTTTAATAACTACTTTGATGCTTGGGGACATTACGGAATGGGATGTTCCCAACTAGGACAATGTTATAGTGAGGCAAATGTTTTTGAAGCTGATGATGATACTGATGCAATCATAAAACGAGTTGGTGAAGACACCAATAATGGTAAAGTAAAGAGTGTAAACGACCTACTCCTTAACGGAGCGGATATTCAAGAAAACGGCACAGTTTTTACACCCAGTGATTTTTACACATACAATGCAGAAAGGGCATCTCAAAACTTGGCTGAGCAGATTACTGAACAGGCTGGCTGGCAGCCATAATTCATTTTCTTCTAATAAGATAGATTTTACAGAAAAGTCAAACCACACAGTATGCTTTTATCTAGTCTATCGTAAGAACTATACTATAAAGTATGCGCATATATTCTCTTTTGCTTCAGTTTAATAAAAAGGCGTATAGCACTACAAAATTCAGAATGGGTGTGAAGACTTAGTGGGTTTAATTCACATTCTATGCTTAATCGTGATGTTTTTGCTATCTAAGACATTTGGCTCAAACTTAACGGGGTGAAACGTGACTTGTAACCCCCTGAACTCAATTCGTAATCTATAGGCAAATAAGCGAACAATTAGAGCTTAAATCTGAATAGAATAAGTATGTTTGTGAGTGAATAAAGCTTGTAAGCTGTAAATATGGTTGATTCGACTTTGGAATAATCGTCTAATAAGCGTTTCAAGGAGTTTTTACTTGCCAAATGTCTATTGATCTTTTTTGGGAGAGCAATGCTTAACTTCTAGTATGATCGATCCTAAAGAGAGCATATCATTTCTAATTTATTCAGACATTCATACAGACGTTTATTGTCGCAACTGAGCTTAGTGATCGTCGCCTTGTGTTTTGTGAACGGACATACTCATGCCGACCACATCAGTAAACCACTTTTACATTGGACACAAAGTAATTGGCTGGGCACAGGATTCTATAGTGTTGATCAAAGTGAGGTTTTTCACATCTCCACGCCAATCGTCTTTCCGGTTTTTGTCCACAAAAAAATTGCTTATCAATTTTCCTCCAGAGTTTCCTTTGGATTAGCTGGCTTCAGACTCCTAGACTTTGCGCCTCCTACAGAATTGACAACTCTTTCGTTCTTACCCGGGTTTCAGATTAAGTATCGCCTAAGCAATAGGTGGCAACTTAAGTCTTATGCTCATGCTGGGTTAGGGGGTGCACTCGCACAACACAAGGAACTGTCATATGCAGTCAACACAGGATTTAAGAGTCGCTACCAATTTAATATAGGTAAATGGTACACCAAGCTTGGCCATGAAATACAGTTGGCGAAATACCATGAAACACGCTGGTCTCCTAATACTTTCGTTAGTTTTAATCACGGTATTGATGTTATACCGCCTTTCAGGTTCACCCCATTAACTTCGGTATTTGATATTGGCTTTTTTGCCATTCATACTCTTTTCAATCCAAAAGCTTTTCATCATATTGATGACCTATCTTGGACCCTAAAATTAGGCTTTCATATTGGCAAAGTTAAGCCAGGCTCTCTCAATCTTAGAGGTGGGCTATACTATGTTGCTGGAGATGAACGTTTAAGAGGGATAAGATTTAACTTTGGGGTGCCCTTGTAAACACCTCTAAAAACGGTTTCCTTACGGTTTAAAGTCGTTATATCTCCAGCAACATAGTATA
>NYTD01000145.1 GCA_002683315.1 Deltaproteobacteria bacterium
AATAAAGGAATAGCGACTACCGTAATCACTTTCTGACACACCAAATAGCGCACAATACTCTTCATCTCCTTGCTGTTGAACCTCTTTTTCGTATACTTCAAAAGCAAATGTACATGCAGAACAATCTTCTTCGACCGCTACAAAATCAATTTCATAATTGAGTCCACATAAGAATTCTTCTCCGGTTTCATTCATTTTCAAGACAGTAAAACCACCGCGTCCAGACGAAAAACCTTGAGGAGTTACAACCGAGAATTCTCCAAATAGTCCCCCAATATATAGAGATTGCTCTTCTTCATACTCTATAATTGATGCCCGATCCGTCAACTCTCCAGAAATCCAATCATCTGCAGAATCTCCACCACAAGACCATAAAACGAAGAGAATCATACCAATCCTTCCAATGGACCTCGACAATCTATCGTAGAGCCATCATCTCCTGGAAGAAAAGCTTCTCCAATAGTATCGGTATCCATGCCAAATTGCTGTGCCATACTGACAAATAGTTTTTGATGAGGCTGCGCCATACCCGGTAAAGGCTCATACCATCCTTTTCCAAAAATAGGAATATTGGAAGGATGATATACATATTGACCATATCGAAACGATGAAAAACCATTACCCCCTACAACAACAGCAGGCCAACGGTCAAATCCGTGTGCACCATCTCCAAGTTCACCAACCCATACAATCATAGTATTATCTAATAACGTCTGTGCACCATCTCCAAATGGATCAATCAACCCATCAAGCATACTTGCAAGTTGTGCCATATGCTCAGCATGCATGCGATAGTACAACGTCATTGCTCTTGCGGCATCATCGTCAATCCAAATCTCGTGCGCATAATTATTATGGATGTCGACAAACTCACCCAAAACCATCTCTCCAGAGAGTTGTCCCAAATGCAATGTTGCAACACGAGATAGATCACAGTGAAAAGCAGATGCTACAAGGTGTACAAAAGAAGAATATGCAGACTCATACCCGAATCGACTTTCTGGAATTGAATCTGGATCTACGCCTATCAGATCAAAAGTGCTACATTGCGCCCTTCTCTCCTCCAAGCCCTCCAAACGAATACTTAGATCGTGTAGCAAATCACGATGCGTTGATAACTTCCTTTTCCCATCTGAGCCTAACTTTTGCGCCATCACATCATATTGTCTTTCATTGGCCTGTAAAATCTTAATTTGCTGTGCTTGCAGTGCTGAAAAATCTCCCCCCTCTGCAATTGAAGTACCAAACATTGACTGGTATGCCTGAAGAGGATCCGTCGTCATCGGAAGCAATTGCATTGGACCACTGTAATTCACCGATATCGGAGGCTCTCCAATCCCATAGACCAAAGATGGAATCTGCTGTGGAGAAGAAATCTGAGAAGCGATGATCTGATCTATACTCGGCGCTGTTGATAAAGGTACTCCACCCAGCAAATTCATGTACGCACCCGTTAACGCATGTGCCTGACCAAGTTCGTGTCGCAACCCAGAGGCATCTACTTCTGCTGATAGTAGTCCTAAGCCATCTACAACCACCATACGATCTCGAAAAGGAAACAGCGGCTGTAGAGATTGAGAGAATTCTGATTGGATATTGGGCAGAGAAAACGTCCAATGCTGATCCTCTGGACGATTCCCCTGCCTCATCTTCCAGCCTTCATACCAAGGGCCATGCTGGGTAAAAAGAACAATACATCGTTTTGGTGCTGTATTCGCAAATGCAGTACGAGGCCGAAGAATAGATGGGGCCGCTCCCATCCCCATCAATCGCAATAAAGAACGTCTAGAAATCATGTTTAATCTTCCTCTGCTGCGATAAAGCGATAGGATGGACTGGAAACAACATTCACTATTAATTCTGGGATGTTGCCTCCAGACTCCCAAAAACCAGCTTTCAAGTATTTTAGAAGTTCATAATCTTCTTCTCGCCAATCTTTTCTACCCATGGAGTATTCAAACCAATGTTGCGTGACACAATCATGTACAGTTCGACTTTGAGATAATTTTTCACTGAGATGAATGGCATTTTCCAACTCTCCGGACACATCTGCCCCCATCAGTTCTCCTGTCGCATCAATGGGAACACCATTCTCTGTTGTTCGGTATCGGCCCAACGGATCATAATTCTCAAAACTAAAGCCGATTCCGTCCATCATTTTGTGACACTCATAGCACGCTGGATTGGTCGTATGTTGTGCATAGCGATCTCGATTCGTCAGCGGCTCTTCCCCTTCTATCTCTTCTAATGGAGGAACATCTTCTGGAGGCGGATTGGGTGCAAGACATAAAAACTGCTCCATGACAAAAACACCTCTCTGAACAGGAGATGGATGGGATGGCTTGGTTTTTTTGTGCAAGAGACCAACACGAGTGAGCAGTCCAGAACGTTCTTGCGAAGATAACGTGATCGGAAAGTAGCTGCTTTGAAAGAAGAGTTCATCCAGTTCAAGCGTAGATGATAACGCTGACTTCTTCGTTTTCCACACAAATGACTGGGCATCATCTGGAATATCCATGTCATATAATGCGGCAAGATTGGGAGTGACAAAGGTCTGGGGACTTGTCAAAAGCTCTGCAAGTGTTCCTTCCTGCTCAAAAAGATGATACAGCAGAAAAACTTCAATCTCTTGACGCATTTCAGGCTGGAGCTGCTGATGCAAGAAAGCGGAAATCAATTCTTGGTTGTCTTCATCCATGAGCCAAATCTGATCAAAATCGATGGTGGCCGACCCGATCTGCTCAAGTTGCAACCACTGCACAAAAAATTGTAATATCCCCTCATTGGATTTTTGGTCCCCAAGCATGCGCCATGCCTGCTGAGAAATCTGTTCTCTTGTATGAAGCTCTCCTTTTCGAGCTTGCTCTCGAAGAGTTTCATCTGGAACTGTATTCCAAAGCAAATACGAAAGACGATTCGCTATTTCTTCATCTTGTAAAGGAATCATACCATTCTCTTCTTGATCAGGAATTCCTACTTCTGGAAAATACAGAAACTGTGGAGACTGAAGAAGATATTGCATTCCCATACGCATCACCAAGCTCCGATCAAGATCTTCTCGCCACCCTCGAATGACAAGTTCAATCTCGTTTTTCTCTTCTAAAAGCACAGTTCTTCGCCATAACAGTTCCGCATGTGAAAGAAGAAACCCTTCCAAACAATCGTCATCACCACACTGCGGAAAGTAATGCTGTTCATCCATGGCTGTTGTAATAAAAAAAGCGGCCTGCTGATAATTCTCTACCGTGATGGAGCTCGCAGTATTGATGCTGGTGTTGTTGTCATAAAATCCCGTAATGCGAACTTCCGAAAACTGAAAGGGGGGTAGCTCCACATCAGAAAAAATATCGCGCAACGTATTATTGTACTGCTCTGTTGTCAGTCTTTTCAAAGGAGCTTCATCTGCCACTTGTGGTATGGTTTGTTCTGGCTGAGAACAAGAGAGCAAAAATAACAAAGTCATATACAACCAAGACGAAAAGAACACTATTAAAGATACCTGTATTTTGACCACAAGACAATAATTATGCGCATATTCCCTGACATGACACACAAATATCATCGCTGCCTATGGTAAGAACTCTTTTCTTTGCCTTTTTTACGGTTGATACCCAAAGGTAAACACAAGAAGAAAAATAGCCGCATCCACCAAAGCAAGAAAACCAAATGGAATCATGAATCGATGTGTGCTCTCATGACGATACCAACTCACGCCATAGAAAATAACAAACAAAACAAACAAGATACTTGCCAATCCAAGCGAAGGAGCCAGTAGAAGCATCCATTCCAAAATCGCTTGAATAACGTCCATTGCATTTTCTTTTTTGGATAAAATACCATTGAGAATTACAAAAAAATAAATCTGACTGAGAAAGGAAAGAGTAAATGTAACCACAGACGCCCCAAAAAAAATGGGGCGTCGACGATCGGATTGTTCTTCAGGCTCAGGAGTCATTCTTGAGCACTTCCAGAGACACCCAATGAGGCACCCATAATGGTCAAACGATTCGCATCGATTTCAAAAGCTAATCCCGTTTCTCCAAGAACACTGAACAGATGGTTCTCTGCTGACATTACTGCCTCATCACATGCCATTTCTGTTGATATAAGCTCAGAAAATGAGATTGTTCCATCATCACCCACTTCATATGAACCGCCTCCTCCATTACAGCCACCGAAGATCTCTACATTGCCGTCAGCAGAGAAAGAAAGCGTTGGAGACTCCGCGAGGTTATAGGCATTTGCTGTATCTCCATCTATAAATGTATCGATTTCCCATGTGGGGCCGAGAAGCTCTTGATCGGGTGTTGCGATTTCAGAATCAAGAAAAACCAATGTCGCTTCTGCACCCGTAAACGTCAATATTTCTCCATCAAAAGCCAATACAGGAGAAGACTGAAAGAAAGAGACAAACCAAGAATCTTCATCCATGAGTGCTGTATCGCACCCCATCTCCGTCATGTATGCTTCTCCGAGAGTAAACACATCGCTTTCAACGGAAAAGGTTCCTCCCAAACTATTACAACCTGCAGAAAACGAAAAGTCACTGTCTGCTGGAAACGATATCCTCGCACCAGATGCGACCAACTCATACCCTTGCGAAGACTCCAAATTGAAATCCATTCCAATAAAATCCAAACTTGGCGAACCAGAATCTTCTGTCCCAGGCTCACCAGAGTCTACAGTTTTATCAGAACAAGCCAAAAGAGAAATAAAAAGCAACACCATACACCTCAATAATTATTTTTTATAAACGAAACCAGTTATTGGTCACACCATACATGCAATGATCATACCAAATTTTGGTTTTTTATACATGAAAGAAGGCAAGCGATTACGGCAATAAAAATTCAGAGGCTGTGTAGCAACCAGTAAATGACGTCCAATCCAAACCAGTATGAAACCCAATACCCGCAAGAAGTTGATTCGTATCGCATCCTCCTCCATTATATGGCAAAGAATATCCACAGGAGGCACCAAAATTTGTCGAAGTCTGATCATAGCTTCGTATTTGATACGGAATACTGCTTGGGGCCGATAGAGTTTGTGAATGATACCCGTTGAGAAGAATCTCGTTTACGGTTGCTCCAGGATCTACGGTCACAACCCAATGAACTGGTTCATAGCTCGATAATACAACAACCATTTGCGTATTTCTTTCAATGTGGACGTTGATCGTAGAGTTTGCTGGTTCATATGCTGAAAAGAGATGAAGCTCTGGTTGTGTTGTACCTGGACCAGTTGCTGTATATGGAGAAGAAGAACAGGTTGTTTCAGTCACGATTACAGCTGGCGTACAGTTATCTGTAAAGGATGCATTACCATCGTCACAATCATCAAAATTCTCTACGTAACCTGAAGGCTGATCACATGAATCCATTGTCGAATCTGGATTTCCATACAGATCACCATCGCTATCCTCATACCAAGTTAGTAGATCAGTTCCCTCATCGATCTCATTATCACAATCATCATCAAGACTGTTGCACAACTCTACCGCTTGTGGATTGATAAGCCCATCGGTATCGTTGCAATCTTCTGAATTCAAAACAAAAGACTCTGGAGTATCACAAGATTGAATCGCTTGGTTTGGATCACCAAATCCATCACCATCTGCATCCAGATACCATGTCAGGCTTTCTGCATCCTCATCAATTTGTTCATCACAATCATCATCAAGATTATTACACAACTCTACCGCTTGTGGATGTATCTGCGCATTGTCATCGGAACAGTCTTGGTTATTATCGACATATCCTTCAGGAGCATCACAAGCCGCTATTGCATCTTGCCCTCCAAAGCCATCACCATCAAAGTCAAGATACCAGACACTGCTTTCACAATCTTCAGTAGAGTTTGATTTATCGATGACAGAAATATCACCAGCACAAGATATCAATAACAATGTAGTAAATAACGAACGAACCATAGCTTCTCCCCAAAAGTGAACAGCTAGATTACCTACTAAAAAAAAATAATCAATATCCAAAAGTACCAATTAGGTTACAAAAAAAAATCATAAAAGATTATACATGTAACGACGTTTCTATCGGCTCTGTATACGAATCTACTGCTGGCCACAGTTCATGCATGAGAAAAGAATCCACTTGTTCACGAGCACGTCCAATAAATCGACTGGGCTCAAGCATATCTACCAGCATGTCGTGAATAGGGGAAAAAAATATGTCCTGACGAATTCTCTCCAACAAATCGTTGGACTTTCCTTGTTCTTTTACCACCCGCGCAGCCGCCCACGAATGAATGCGAATTCTTTCGTGTACTTCTTGCCGATCGGCTCCCTTTTGCACCATTGCCATGATCATATTTTCTGTTGCCATGAATGGAAGCTCACTCTCCAATCGAGCCGTAATTACGGCTGGATATACAACCAGATCCGAGCAGACATTTCCCATAATCCGAAGCAGTGCATCTGCTGTTAAGAACCCTTCAGACAAAGACAATCTTCGATTCGCTGAATCATCAAGAGAACGCTCCAGCCATTGTACAGCATGCGTATGTACACCATTCAATGACTGATTTATTAAATGACGAGCCAATGAACATGCTCGTTCACTTCGCATTGGGTTGCGTTTGTATGCCATGGCAGATGAACCTATTTGGTTCTTCGCAAAGGGTTCTTCTATTTCCTTGAGATTAGAAAGCAGGCGAATATCTGTAGCACACTTATGAATACTTCCTGCCAAACTTGCCAGAGCAAATAGGATATCACCATCTGTCTTACGAGAATACGTCTGTCCACACACCCGCAATGAAGATTCAAAACCAAATTTTCTGGATAAAATTGCATCCAGACGCTCTACCTTTTCATGATCTCCATCAAACAGAGCAAGAAAACTCGCCTGTGTCCCCGTTGTTCCTTTCACTCCACGAAAACGCAATCCATCTCGAAGTGAGATAAGGCGCTGTAAGTCGACAAGGAAGTCTCCCGCCCATAAACAAGCTCTTTTTCCAACAGTTGTTGGTTGTGCAGGCTGATAATGTGTAAATCCAAGCGTGGGAAGATGTGCCCATTTTTGGGCAAAAGAACCAAGTGAAGAAATCAAATGGGCCAATTTTGGAATTAGTAATGAAAGTCCTTCTCGTAAAATCAAAAGATCTGCATTGTCGCCTACAAAACAAGAGGTCGCCCCAAGATGAATAATACCCTTTGCTTTTGGGCATACGTCACCATAATGATGAACATGCGCCATCACATCATGACGAAATTTTTTTTCATATGCAGCCACAGCATTAAAGTCAATCTGGTTCTTATTCTGGATAAGCTCATCAATTTGATCCTTAGAAACGAACAACCCCAATTCATGTTGCGATTGTGCCAGAGCAATCCATAATTCTCTCCAAAGTACAGCCTTTTTTCTCTTTGAAAATAAATGACGCATTTGTGTCGATGCATATCTTCCACTCAACGGGCTTTGATAATCATCATTAATATCAGATAGATTCTTCATTTTTTCCCTCACAGAAATGTAGTGTTCGCTGGTATTGTAATTTACAATGCGACAATGGATAGAATAAGATACATTTCTTTCACAAAAGTGGGAGAGTCATGCAAACGCATCGGACCAAAGAACATCAACAGAGTCAAGGGCAGCCTCAGGGTTCTTCGAAAATCTCGAATCCCCAAAAAGAGAAAGGCCAAAAGAGTCCCAATCCATTCATGAAATTTCTCCAAGATAGCGGAGACTGGGTTGCTGAAAAATACAACAATGTAACAGATGGAATCGGTGACACTGCACAAAGGGTAGGACACGCAGCGGATGAACTTTGGGATGTCGTCACCAACACGAACATGTCTTTCAACGATACTGGAATCGATGTAGAAACAGATCTTGATGAAGTAATGGATCTTGTCCCTATGGATCTGGGTGTGATATTGGATCGAGAAGCATCCGATAATGTCGCACAGATTCATTTCGCCAAAGATGGTTCTATCACCATCAAATCTTCTTCTATAGCACTCGGCGCGGTCAATATCAATGGAATACAGCTCTCTGGTGCCATGCTAAAGGGTGTTCACGTACACATTCGTCGCGAAAAAAATGGCCTAATCCCCAAAATAAAACCCGAAGAATCACAGATCACCATTAATATAGACTCTGCTATCGGTTCAGATATTTCTGT
>NYTD01000146.1 GCA_002683315.1 Deltaproteobacteria bacterium
CTGTTGGTGATTATATTCCATTGCCATTTGTTGTTTCTTCCCAAAAAACAGTCATTCCATTTTTGGTGCTTGAAGATGTAGACATATCTGGTTTTACCTCGAATTTGTTTTCCATTGAATGGCCAAAAGGTTCAAACAAATTCCAGGAATTCCCAGAGGTAGATAAGATCGAATGGTCTGCCAATGATATCGCAATGATTCGAATCCACAAATATCTCCAGCCTGTATTGCGTAATGCTTTGGAGTATCTATCATGAGTGTCTTTCCAATTCGCTTATTACCCAATATTGATCTTCGCGAAGAGCTAGAAAGGATTACAGTAGAGCATGAGTGGTCTTCTGGTTGGATTATAATGGGGATCGGTTCTTTATCGCAAGTCTCTCTTCGTTTTGCGGGGAAAGAAGATGTACAGATTTTAGAGGGAGAATGGGAAATTTGCTCTTTGAGTGGAACATTATGTGCTGATGGTGCGCACCTGCATATGGTTGTGTCTGATGCAGGTGGTCAAACACTGGGAGGGCATGTTGGGTATGGAAACATCATTCGAACAACAGGAGAACTTATTTTTGGTTGCAGTTCAAAGCATCACTTTTCAAGACAGTTTGACAATCAGACCGGCTATTCAGAGCTTGTCGTTCAAGAATGCACTGAACCAGCTTGTTGATCTGCCCAGATGGAAAAGGAGAGCAGCGCAAAAAGAACACGTTCGTGGTTGACTCCTTTTTGGTGTTGTTTCCAAATGGTCTCAATGGCTTTTTTGTTTAGGAGAGCTAGGTGAGGAGAGCCAGAACTGAGTAATCTTTCTTCTACTCTTTTATTCCAAATGCCACGACACCATGTCCCAAAAGGAACCTGAAATCCCTTTTTGGGCCGATGAACAATCTCTTTTGGTAAATATTGTTCTGCCATTGATTTGTGAATCCGTTTGCCTTTATTGATGGTGCATTTGTATCGCAAAGGTAATGATTCAATCCATTCAACAAGGCGAATATCCAGCATGGGAACTCTTGCTTCAAGACCAAATGCCATTGAGATCTTATCGCCGTATAGTAGTAAATCATCGCAAAGGTTCATTCTGGTATCGATACGCATCATTTGTTCTGCGTATGGTATAGATTTGGCTTGTTGCCATGCAAGCCAGTATAGGATTCGTTCCTTTGCGATTCCGCTGTCATTTCTTCCGGTTAAGGACGAACGTTCAGGGCCTGAAAAAAGAGCATAATTTTCAAGGAATCGATCTACAGGATTCGAATGTGGGATACTTCGAATTCCTCTACGGATTGGATCTGGATAGGAAGGATGAATCGGTATCTTTTTTACGCCATTCCAGATCCATTCTGGAGCATGTGCACGTATTAATTCCTGCTGATACTTTCGATAGCCTCCCCATGGTTCATCACTTCCTTGCCCGGTGAGAACGACAGTGACATCTTCTCGTGCGCGCTGCACCAATGACCACATCGGTAGGATGGATGTCGTTCCCAGTGGCTCTTCAATGGATTCAATTATACTTGGAAAATCCTTCCATAAAGATTCGGGTGTGACTGTAATGCTATGGTTTGGAAGTCCAAGAATCTGTGCAGTATGTTCAGCATCTGAGATCTCACATTCATGATGCTGATCTCCAAAACCAACGGTATAGGTTTTCAACTCTGTTCCTTGTTCTTTTGCCATTGCGGCAACAAGTGCAGAGTCTATGCCACCTGAAAGAAGAAGACCAACAGGTACATCTGAAAGAAGTTGTCTTGATACAGCATTTCGAAGTTCGAATTCATAGCTTCTAATGGCAACACTTTCTGGGCCAACAAATCGATGTTTGGTTGGGTGAATGAATCGCTCTATTTTCAGTGTGGAGGTATTGAGATCAAAAGTAAGATGATGTCCTGGTGGCAGTCTTTGAATACCTCTGAGTAATGTTTGTGGAGATGGGGTGTATCGCAGTGAGAGAAAAGTTTGTAGTGCATCATGACAGATCTCGGCATGGACACCCATTGCATACAGCGTTCGAAGTTCTGAGGCAAAAGAGAGTGTTCCATTGTGGAGATGAAAGTACAACGGTTTTATTCCAAATGGATCTCGAACCAGATGTATTTTCTTTTCACTCTGATCCAGTGCAGCAAAAGCATACATTCCATTGAGAAGAGGTAGAGTGTTGTCGATCCCTTTTTGGGATAGTAGTTCAATAAGTGTTTCCGTATCAGAATGTCCACGATAGTTATGTGAAGAATCGCGAAGATCAGTGTGATTGTAGATCTCACCATTGAAGACGACCTGCCATGTTTGATTATGACTTTGCATGGGCTGTGCACCCGCTTCACTGAGATCCAAAATAGAAAGGCGAGCATGGCCAAGCCAAACCTGATGATGGGCACAGTTTAGGATTTTGTCATCTTGTGCATTTGGCCCTCGATGGGCAAAAGAGTCAAGAACCGAGTTTGTATTTATTGCAATTGTATTTTTGGATATTTGACCAGCGATACCACACATAAGATTTTCTCCACTGAGAATCTATATCGGATACAAAGAGATGATATGTACAAAGAAATCTCATGACATATTGGAACGAACAATGGATCCCGTTCAAAAAGAGCTACAACGTTATATCGACATTCGCGATCGTCTTCTACAGGAAGTGCAAGAAAGAGAAGAGCAGCTTCAGACTTTGTTCAGTGAATTGCGTATTTTTGAAGCTCAGTTTCTTGAGCAAGTAGGACCTTTTCAGCAAAAACTAGATCGATGGAAGCATCGTTTGCATATTATGGAATCTGTTCTTCAGCAGTTGGAAAACGCAGAAGAGATCCCAGTCAGTTGTTCTGCATGGAGAATGGATATTGAAGAACATTTGGAGCCTCCACCAAAAGAAGAAAAACCGATTCCCATTGCGATCCTTTCTTCTGAAGAAAAAAAGGAAGCCAAAGATTTATATCGTTTGCTCGCACGACGTTTTCATCCCGATTTAATACAAAATGAGGAGAAAAGAGAGCAAAGAAGAGAGGTTATGGCACAGATTAACCAAGCATATCAAGAAAATCGTCTTGACCTCCTCAAAGAACAACAGCATTTACCAGATATACCCGAAGGAGATTCAGAAAAACAAGGTGATGTATGGACCAGATTGGTTCGTGAGATAGCGATACTGAGGAAAAGAATCACAGAAGTGCAAGATGAATATACATCTGTTCAAGAGTCTGAACTTGGTCTGATGATTTGTGATGGGCAAATGGAAATAGATACGTATATCTCCAAAATGAAGCGTGTAATGCGTACAACAATTCTTCTCAAACAAGAACGTTGGCGTCAAATGCGGATTTTAGAAGAGCGTTATTGGATGGAGATCGATCCATGAGTCAATCTTCTTCTAAGTCTACGCATATCGATGTAAATCGTTCTCCTATTTCATCTAGAACCAATGCTCTTGCTAAGATTTTGCATGCAAAAATAGATGTTCCTGAGTATGAAGAGCATCCCAGCATGTTGGAGAAAATGATAGAAGAAGAGGGGCTTGAAGGTACAATTTTGTATGCACAGGCTTTTTCAACAAGTCAAAAGTGGAGTTCGTTGACACCAAAACTTCGTTCTATGCTACATCGAATAGAAGCCAATAAAATGGGTTTTTTGGAAATGTGGCTTGAGATTTGTAGTCATAAAGAAGAGACTCTTCGAGCACTGTATGAAAGAGGTTCCTCGTTTATTCATGCTGTTTGGAAACGAAATGTTGGAAAAAATATATTCCAGATTCATCATGATGGGGTTCAACAGTTTGCTTTGGGACGTGAATGGGTCGCTCTGGCCCATAATAGAGGAGTCACAATCTATTCAATCCACACTGCAGCACATGTGGCAAGTATTGTGCTTCATTCTATCGAAAGACTTTGTTTTGCAGACAAGAAGCTATACGTAATCTCTATGGGAGAATTGTATTGCTGGGATGGTGAGCGTTGTTCTCGGATTCCTCACGTTCAGCCTCATTATATCTGTGCATATGCAGGTTGGGTCGCGGTTCAAGATATACATGGTCGAGTCTTCATCATGAATGAAGACTTTTCATATGCAATCCCTCAATTATGTTCGGTTTTGGAATTTTGTCATAGGGGATTGGCATTAGCGCTTGGAATGGAAGATGGAAGTATATTTCTTTGTTATGAGGGAAGCGAACAACCATTGAACGTCTCGATTCCATCAAAGAAACCAATTACTGCATTATTTTGGGAAGATAAAAATCGATTGTGGATTGGAGATGAAGAGGGGAGTGTTTGGATCTGGGATGGAGGACGTTGTACTCTTTTTAGGCAATATTATGCTCGAATTATGGCTATTGGAACTCAAAAATCAAAGATGGTGATTGTTACCATACATGGACAAGTTTTTTGTGATTCAGCGATGTCATGTGTTCCCGAGCCATTCTCTGTTCAAGTACATGAAACGTTGGGTGTTGTTGGTCTTTTTCCGCGTCATCGATTTTGTCAATTTATACCTGATGACTTTTCATCGGTTGATAGGGCGTACTTGGTTGATGGCTGTGTGTGGTTATTCCATGATCAAGTAGAGCGTATCTCATGCGAAAAAAGGGCAACGGAATATTTAGGTGAACTTCCAGAAGCTGTTTTTTCATCAATGGGACCAGATACAGCCATAGATATTCAAGGTGGTATTTGGCATTTCGATTTCGGATGGAAAAACACTGCTCATTGCATCATTCAAGACATCCAAAAAAGTTGGTTTTATAAGCAGGAGATATTCATTTTGGGGGCGAATGGGCTGTATCGGTATACCCTTGAAGGTAGACAGCTCGAATTCGATACGGGTGTCGTATATAGCAGTATCGATGGAGTATGGAGAACGAAGGAGGATGGAACACTGTTCCACAATGGTTTGTTCCAGAGACATTTTGCAAAGATACCTTCTCATATGATTGTTGTAAAAGAATATGTAGTGATTTCTCAAGGGGCGATTCTCTCTGTGTACCACGATGACCGTCAGTCGGTGCTATACCATGCTCATGACATAATCACATGTCTCACAGGGGTTGAACGGTATGTCGTGGTAGCATGTCAAAGTCGATGTGTTGAGGTGATTGATATCTTGTCGAAAAAATGTGTGGGAAGATATTCTACATCATCTGCAGTCATTAAGGTCACGATGGATGCAAGGCTTCGAATTCTTATCCATCAAGCGGATGGAAGCGTGGCTCTTGTTGTCTTGGATGGTGTTCACAGATGAGTTTTTTATTTTTCCTGTTGGATGGCTGTACTCTTTTGGAGCCAACCGTAGAGCGAAAACCCGATGTACTAATCGTTGTATTGGATACGGTTCGAGCTGATCATTTGTCTACGTACGGGTATGATAAAGATACAAGTCCAATTTTGACAGAATTAGCCAAGCAAGGCGTTTTATTTCAAGACGTAACCGCTCCAAGTTCATGGACATGGCCATCTCATGCATCCATTTTTACTGGGACAATGCCGTGGGAGCATGGTGCGCATCGTTCTTCTCAAGGTACGCAGATGGAAGGCTCGGATTGGTTTTTGTCTTCCATGGATGCTTCATTACCTACAATGGCTCAACGGTTTTCTCAATCTGGTTATGAGACCTATGCTTTTTCGACCAATATGCTTTTGAAAAAAGAACTTGGACTAATGCGTGGATTCTCACAGGTTCAAGCGATTGATGATGAAGAATCTACCATGAAGGCTGCGATAGAAGTGTTATCGCGTGAACATGAAAAACCCATCTTTATTTTTGTAAACTTGATGACAGCGCACGCACCATATTTGGTACACAAGGGGGTTGATTTTTCTGCCGCTCATATTGAGAACTATACGAGAGAAACAGCTCCGAATGATTGGAGAACCCCCTATATTTTTGAGGAGTATCCCGGGATACATTTTCCCATCTTCATGGATAACGGACTCAACGGAGAGATGGCTGTACGAAAAGGGGATATGCAGATTCCAGCAGTCGATCAACAATCGGTGATTGATTTGTACGATGGAGAGCTATTACGTCTTGATTATATGCTTGGGTTATTATTGCGTTCTTGGGGGGAACGTTCTGGAATTGTAGCCGTCACAGCAGATCATGGAGAGTATCTTTTTGAGCACAGTCGAGTTGGTCATGGTGTCGAGCTTCATCCTCCAGTATTGTCGGTTCCACTTATTCTTGCGTATCCTGGTGTTTTGAAACCTCAAAAGATAGCCAAACCAACATCGTTAATTCGTCTGGCGCCAACAATCCTCTCTTTGGCTGGTTTGAATGGAACAGGGGCTTTGTCTTCAAAATACAGTGTATTTACATATGATGATGACATAATTGAGGCCGCTGTCTGGGGGTTTTCAGATTGGGCTTCTTCTGTTGATTCTCAATTTGCATTACGTCGAAGGTGGTACCGAGAAGGGAGGCTTGGTGGATGGGTAGATGAGCTTGGAGCGCATTGGGTTTGTGATTTGAGCATTGATCCAATGTGCAGTCAAAATGTATCCAAAGATAATCCAGCTTGGGTGCAAAAAATTATCAGTAGAGCTGCAGAGGGATTTCAAGCAGAGGCACAAACGAGTAGTAGTCCTCAAGAAGAAGAGAAACGATTGGAGGCTCTTCGTACATTGGGCTATATTGACGATTAGCCGTTCATATAGGCCATTAGTACAAAGAATCCAATGACTGCAATGACCACCAGAGCTATTTTCATTACGCTGTATGGTCTCTCTCCATTTGCAGTACCTGTTTGGGCATTTATCAAAAATCGATATACTTTTTCGTTATAGCGAAAGCTTGATATCCACAGCGGAAGAAATACGAGCTTATAAGTGATGTCATCGTGTCTTGTATCGATGCGGTGGATGCGTTGCTCATCTCCACCTATATCTCGTTTGATGGCTTTTCGAATCTCTGCGTCCATCTTCTTTTCTGCGAGTGTAAAGCCGTCTTTGAGTGAAATCGCATATCTTTCTGCCGAGAACCCAGCGAGGTATCCTGGGTTGTATGGTGTGAGATCCTTGGTTGGCCATGGCTCAAGTCCATCAAATAATTTTTGAGGCAGTGATTTGGAGGCGCATACCATAACATCGTCGAAGGACTTTCGAACTCTACCTTTGGCGTTGTACCACCGCGTTTTTCTCTCTCTTCTGGTCTGTGTTTTTCCATCACTATCTGTATACTCTTCTTCGACGTAGTAGTGCTCGCCACGTTCTCCTTTATAGTCTGTCTTGGTTTCTGAATCATAGGTCCAGTATGGTAGGTACACACCATCCATACCCTCATTTTGTGCCTTTTGGACAAGATCATTTGGGGCGAACCAGCGGCTTTTGATCCATGTTTGAAAGGTTTCTTTGGCTTTATTGTTGTCTATAGAAAATGGTAGCAAACTTTCGGGAAGTATCATTCCTTCTGTATCTTCTTTGATGACCATGGGGGAATCGCAAAATGGACATGATGTTGCCGCGCCATTGATGATGGTGGCTGCGCCACAGTTGGTACATTCCACTTCTTTCGCTTGTTCGTTTATGTTGGAAACCTGCACAAGTTCTGGATTGCTAAGAGCAGATAAGTAGTCATGTTCTTTGATTTCAGCAGATTCAGTTGCAGTGGGGATATCTTGTACGTGATCACAGTATGGACATGTGAGCTGAGATTGGCCCGGCGCAAATGATAATTGCGCTCCACATTCTCCGCATGGAAAGCCAGTTTGATCTTGTTTTGTACTCATATAGGACTCCATTATAGGTTTTTTATGGATGTGAAGATGATTATATTCAGGTCTTTTGTATGGAAAATGAACTGAGTATACACAAGTGTATTTGTTCGAATGGTATCATTAACATTGTTATTGATATGTACATTTCTAGGCTTGTGGTTTTCCAAAGTCTATTGAACAACAATAGAATAATTTCTGTGGGGAAAATACGCAGCGATTTTTTAGCATA
>NYTD01000147.1 GCA_002683315.1 Deltaproteobacteria bacterium
GCTATCTTTGTTTCTTAAGGCAATATGCAATGCGGTGTCCCCATTGTTATCGATGGAATCAATATCTATACCGCGCTGCAATAGCAATGCTGGAATCTCGGTCTTCTTTTTATTGAACGAAGCATAATAAGCCAATGCTGTTTTTCCCTCTCTATTCGTTGATGTCCAGTTCACTTCGGTTTGATCATAGACCTCAAGCATTTCATTCCAAACAGAATAAAACAAAGGAGGAAACCCATCTCCATCTTTCATATTGATATCAGCGCCAAGCTCTAACAAATGTACAAATATCTCTTTGAGATCATTGTGAACAGTCCACTTCTTAGTACAAAAACTAAGAGGAGTAGACTTGTTGTCAGACCAATCTTTACCATGATAATGGTAATTGACGTTTAATGATATACGAGGAGGGATACGCTCAAAATACTCAACTCTACGTGCGTCAATAATCTTCATAACAGCAGAGTCACCATTGTGATGCACATAATTTATATTCGCGCCATGCTCCAAAAGAAGACGAAATATACCAAGCCGTTCTTCTTTCTGTGGACTGTCCTCAAAATAACCATCAATACAAGTCATTAGTGCCGTAGGTTTATTCCAATATGATGTCTGCTCCAAAACAAGATTAATATCGACATACGGCAACATTAATTGAACCTCGTTGTAGTGCGCATAAGAACAGGCGTGAAAAAAAGCGGTTCTTTGACTCGTGGGCAGCCCCGTTTTCTTATTGGGATTCACCCCCTTTTCCAATAAAATTCTAATACTTGCCGTGGCAGGTGGTCTACGAAGCACCAATCCTTGAAAAGGAGTCATGTATCCATGTGTACTTTTTTCACGATCCCAAATCAAAAGTTCATAATTAAATGGCTTTGTAATTATCTCAGCAATCGCATCTTCATCAACTACTTCAGCTGTACACAGTTCATAGAAACGACCAATTCGCTCCATCGTATTTTGCATCTTGTCAACGATAAATGATACATCATATTGGCACAGTACTTCTTGATATAAAACAGAAAAATCATCGTATACAAACACACTGTCTACAAATGGAGTCACACCATCAATGGATAGTCGACAAAATACTTTTCCAACATGATCATAATAATAACTGTGTACAATGGAACTTTTTGGGTCTTGAATCTCAAAGGAATCTTTATCCTCTAATCGTTCCCGTATCACTTTAACTTCCGATTCTGTCATGACAATCACTCCACAATGTTCCATTAAACATATCTTATTTTCATATCTCTTTGGGTGACACTCATATTTTTACGATATAAAGTATCGATTGCTAATCCAAAAGAGGTCTTTATGTGGTTCCGGTCAAACAAACAACCAGATGATGTTTCTCCTCTTCTATTCGAAGAAGAGTTTCAAGAGCTTCACATGCAAAACAAACGAATGTTTCGTCGACACTTTATCTTTTGGTGTATTCGATGGACCATTGGTCTTCTTGCTACGGCATGGTTTGTCAATGAGTTTCCACAACACCAATGGCTTTGGGGACTAACAATCGGATTTGCAACCCTTTCATTAATGGTCATGCTCATTGGAAACCGACTCATAATGAAAAGAACACTGAAAACATACATACAGCGAAGCAATCCCTATATCGAATAAGATTCTCATTCATAAATCGTAGCACTCATTCGAAAAAAGATTCTTCGATACGCTTGATATATGGAAGAGAAACAAGTTCTGTAAAAGTCTTTTTGTAATTCGGATTGGTATGCCCAATACAAAGATACTCTTCTTTTGTACAACCTATGCGCCCTGAAGATCTCTGAAACCCTATATTTGGTTCGATATTTTTCACGGCACGTACATACTCTTCGATGCGAGGAATACAAAATTCATAGCTTACGGCTCGATAACTATCTACGCCTCCTATTAAACCTTGAGAATTGATTTCATGGAAGCGAGCAATATGTACTTTTTCATAAGTGACATGTCTCGAAGTACAAGAAGTCAACAATATCACTGTTGAAAAACCATAACAAAACAGATGTAATATATTTTTTAAAGTCATAACTCATCCAAAGTCTCACGATACATGAGATAGTACACATCATCGAACAACATATTCCAAAAGTCAAAACCAATAGGAACTCAGATATGAAGTTATGATATCAAACAAATCATAGTACGTTTCTGTTTCGGCATTTTGCTTGCTATACCGAGTTCTAATTGAGCTACTTCGCACTTCATTGATACGCGCTTTTTTTTCGCACAAATCGCGGCCTTTTTTGCTGCTCTTTCTTCCTCTTGTGCTACCCTATTTTTTTTTCTGCTCCTCCAGTGGCAATAAATAACCGAATATTTTCCAATTCATGTACATCCAGATACAGACCATGGAATTGACAAACATCAACAATAACTCCTAAAAATCGTTTGTAATTTTTTTCCCCATTTGGCGATTGCAATGTGGACAATTCCTTGGAGGACCAAATTATGGCTTACTCTGCACAAGAGTACGCATCTTCTCGCACTCTTGAGAAATGCCAAGAGCATGAAACTCACGAATCGCTGTTCTTTCAATCAGTGTTTCCAATTCTCCGACATCAAACCAGATCCCACCACAGTTTGAGCATATATTAACAAAGACTCCTTCTATTTCTACTTCTTCCATGACAGAAAGACAGCCACAACATTGAATCGACCCACTACGCTTATCTTGGACCAAAGCACCACCACAATACATACATTTTTTTCTATTTGCAGAAGATATCCTATCACATGCACTGCATTTCATGTCCTCTTCGCAATGGTTTTCTTCACAATATCAACAAACTATACTCATTGTGATTGATACATAACTCATGTGAGATATTTTATACATCCATTAAATACACCTCAATGAATAAATAGAGATAAAATGAACACCATAAAATATCAGACGAAACCATTTGGGGGGCTGTTTTATTTGCTTTTATTGTTCCAATCTGCGTGTTCTTTTCAAAGATTGCTTCTTTGGGAAATATCGAAGCTATCACCAGTGTAATCACATGAACTCAAAACCCAATATACGTGCTACTCTGAGTTGAAGCTTTATCTATTATTGTATTATTTATTGTAATCGGCGTCTTGAAAAACGAAAGTCCGATATACAAAAGATAACAAAAAAATGAGGTACATATGTTTTTCGGTTTTGTCATTTCTACAATATTCGCTTGTTCCCAACAAAAGACACCTGATTCATCTTCCCTTCAAACGCTCACACATGATGGTGTGGATAGAGAATTTGGACTCTTCTTCCCTTCAAACTATGATGCTTCTGAAGCAATTCCACTGGTCGTTAATATTCATGGTGGATGTATGGATGCAGCCTCTCAAATGGCAGCCATGAACATGAGAGATCTGGCCGAAGAACACAATTTTGCTCTTGTGTATCCCCAAGGGCTTCCTGAAGAAGGATCGGAAGACTGTCTAATCTGGAATTCTGGACCTTATGCTACAGAGAGCAACAAAACAACAGCAGATGACTTGGGGTTCTTTGAATCGCTTATCACTGACATGACCGCTTCATACGCCATTGATTCCGAGCGGATTTATGCTACAGGTTTTTCCAATGGTGGATTTATGACCTATGCGCTGGCCTGCTACCAAAGCAATACGTTTGCTGCTGTTGCTCCTGTGGCTGGTATGATGACTCCGGAAGCACTCGACTCCAATAGTCCAAACCCTTGTGTTACAGAACGCCCAATGCCCATTATCCATTTCCATGGAAGTTCTGATTCTGCGGTAGCAGCAGAATTAGGAGATGAGGCTGTTGACTTTTGGGTTGCACGAAACAATACAACCCAAAGCAACACAAACTCTGTGGAAGATGGACCCTACACCATTGAACACAGCTCGTATACTGATGGAGACAATGGCTCTGCTGTTGAGTACTACAAAATCATTGGCGGGTATCATGAAACTTTTGATGGCATGGACTATGAAGGACAAAACTCACTTTCTCTTATTTGGGACTTCTTCTCCCAATACGATATCAACGGTATGCGATAAGCAGAATCCCACATCTACTATTACAGTATGAAATGAGGAGAGATTCCCATGTCAAACGATGAAAGAGGAAATTATGCCGCGGGAACTGGGGAGATAATAGCCGGTCTTCCAAAAGTCATTGTGAATCACCCTGCGTTAATATGGGGGTATGATCCTTGTGAGAACAACACCATCTGCCGCTTGGGGTTGGGACCAAGTGACCAAAAGGTCACAGGTGTACGAAAAGGATATCCTCAATATAAAAGAGATCCGAAAAGATTTCTTTTCGGAGAGGAAGACTCATGGTCTTTTATGGATTTTGAGGAGCTGAGTACATTTTCAATATCCACAGAAGAATTTATCGATCTTGCTCAGCGAGCAGGATTGCCTTCTACATCATTACCAAGAACCTATTGTCCAAATAGTCCAAACAGACTGAGAATTAAAGCACCAAAAGAATGGTCGGAAATCGATATCTTGAACCTAGACACATATACAGAACTGATGTTCCATGGTGATTTCTTGTCCCAGATAAACAATATTTATTTGCAGTGCAAAGATAAGTTACAAGAGCAACTAATCCAGAAGGGAATGCCTTTGTGGAGCGATCAGCCCGATAAAAGTTTTTCTTTTCATCCCACAACAGGAGAGATTGAAATCTGTCACGGAGAACGATTTGTACCGATGCACAAACAAGAGTCCTCCACATATGCCCCCTCCACGCAAACAATCGTAAACTGGGATGGTCTCAATCTGCGTGGATTACATATTAAATCCGCATCATTACGAAACACATCTATGGTTCGTACACTCCTTCAAGGAGCCAATATAACATCAGCGAACTTGGAAGGTTCTGTTTTGAGAGAGGCGAATCTAGGCATTTTCAAGGGAGATTTTCGAACAGAACTAACGGAAGCGAATGTATCTGGAGCAGATCTCACAGAAATCAACTTGACTGAGGCTAGCTTAATACAGGCCAATTTATCAAAAAGCAATCTGACGTTTGCAAATCTATCCGGCGCGGATTTAACAAGAGCAAACCTAACTGAAAGTAACTTAACGAATGCAATCATTCTAGAAGGAGAATCGGGATATCGTGCTATATTAGACGAAGCAGATTGTACGAATGCCAATCTTACACGTGTCAATTGTCAAAAAGCGACCATGTCTGAAACAATCTTGGTCGATGCTACGTTAAATTTCGCAAATTTGTCTGGAGTGGAAGGAGCCATAAACTTCTGTGGAGCAAAACTTTGTGATGCAAATCTACAAGATGCCAATCTTGAGTGTAGTGATTTCACCAATGCAGATCTCCAAAGAACAAATCTATGCAACTCTATATTGTCATGTGCTATTTTCCAAAACGCCAAACTTGATAAGGCCATACTGAAGGGTGCAGATCTGTCATTTGCTGAACTATCGGGAGCAAGTTTACAAGACGTAGATCTATCTACAACCAATCTGAACCAAGCTACATATGATGCCTCCACTGTTTGGCCCGTAGGATTCTCACCGCAAGAAGCAAAAGCCACACTAAATACAGAAGAATAAAGCTCTTTTGGTTCTATACTCAATGTCTTGCTCATTTTATTTCACCACAAATGATGAGCAATGATTCGCAATACACGATTGAGATATAGACGATTCGTATTGTTTTGTGTACTGTTTCATCACACATATGATACAGGAAGGAAGTAAAGAGGAAATTATGCTGTATTTGTTGTTGTTATCCTGTCTCGAGGAAAAAATAGAAGAGGTTGTTGAACGACCTGCAAACTTTACGGTTCGTCCAGGCATTGAGTCCGTCAGTGTTCTCGACGCACAATCTAGTGTTCCTCTTACGTTGTATGATCCACAAGGAACTCCACTCGTCACTCTTGTTAGTGACAGTGAAGGTCAAGCCCATTTCGCGTATATTCCTGAAGAACACCAACAGCTTAACCCCGCAAACTTTGAAACTGTTTCTCTTGAAAATGGTTCAGTTCTTCAAGCTGGGGATGGATATTATATTCAAGATGATACAAGTACCAATCAAAATTGGTCCGGACGATTTCGGGTACTGGCCATCGACGATCTTCCGGAAGAAGAGATGTACAATCAATCTCTTGAAGGAATACACTACTCCCCCCTTACCGGACATGAAGGCGATACTGATGAAGGCTTTCAATATATTACCATGCGGGATGGAGCTTCATTGAGTGCCATGATTCGGTTTCCCGACCCTCTTCTTTATGGTGATGGTCCCTACCCCACTGTAATTGAGTATTCCGGATATTCTCCCTCCAGACCGAACCGGGTACCTTCTGGAAGTGCCATTGCCAATGCTCTTGGATATGCAACCGTTAGCGTAAACATGCGAGGTACAGGGTGTTCTGGAGGTGTCTTTGATGTATTTAATCGAGCACAACATGCCGATGGATACGACTTAGTGGAGATCGTTGCACGACAAGAGTGGGTTCTTCACAATCATGTTGGTATGGTTGGACTCTCTTATCCGGGTATATCTCAATTGTATGTCGCATCAACCCAACCTCCATCACTAGCAGGAATTGTACCATTATCAACAATCGCAGACGCTTGGCAGATGCAGTGGCCCGGCGGAATATACAACAAAGGATTCACACGACAGTGGGTCGAAGCAAGAGAGTCTGAATCGCAGGCTGGTGGATCCTCGTGGGTTGGACAACGTATCGAAAATGGTGATACACAATGTGCAGAAAATCTTTCTTTATCTCATCACAGCGTGGACTTTGAAACCTTTTTACGCGGCTTGCCCATGCGGCCTCCAGATGCAGATGCACGAGATCTAAACCTTTTGGTATCACAAATTACAGCTCCTGTTTTTTTCGGGGGGGTGTTTCAAGATGAGCAAACAGGGGGACAATTCGCTGATATGCTCGATCGTTTCACACAAAGTGAGTCCCTCAAAATCATTGTATCCAACGGTCGCCATCCCGATGGATTCGCTCCAGAATCCATTGCCATGTGGTTTGAATTTCTTGAATTCTATGTCGCGAGACGCATTCCAGTAATCAATCCTGCGGTACGCATTGTAGCGGCCGATGAATTTGGAGCTGTTTTTGGAATGTCCGAAACAGACTTCCCTGAGGACAGATTTGTTGATTATCCTGATTTTGAAAGCGCTCTAAGCGCCTATGAAGCAGAACCCATTGTTACACTTTTTTTGGAACGAGGTGCGGGTGGTGAAGAAACTGGTGCACCAATTGCACGTTTTCAAGAAAAATTTGAGACGTGGCCCCCAACACAAGCAGATGAGCTACTTTGGTTCCTAAGTGGGGAAGAAAGTTTATCTACTGACGTTGGCATCTCAGGAGTTCATAGCTACATACATGATCGAGAAGCAAGTGATCGTAATTTCTTCGGTTCGTCAGGCTATAGTGTTCTATCACTACTTTGGGACTTAGACTGGAGTTATTTTGATACTGGATATTTGGTCTCATACCGAAGCCAAGAATTCACTGAAGATACCATTGTACGTGGACCGGGAATTATTGATCTTTGGGTTCGTTCACCAGAATCAGAGCTACAAATCCAAGCAACTCTAACCGAAATTCGGCCAGATAATACAGAAGTTTTTATACAATCTGGCTGGATTCGAGTTGGTCATCAAGCAGAAGAAGGAGACAATCTTCGTTTACAATATACTTTTCACAGCGATGACTTTATACCACTTGAGCTCAATACATGGACCCAAACACAAATCTCTATCCCTTCCTTTGCACATCCTATTCGTACCGGTTCTCGTCTTCAAATTGCCCTGTCTAGTCCTGGTCGAGATCATGGAACGTGGCAATTTGAAGCTCCGGCCTATGAAGAAGAACCTTCTTTTGAAATAGGATATGGTTTGGAATTCCCTTCCACAATGCGTCTCCAAACAATACCAGGGATTCTCATTCCTTCTGATTATCCAGACTGTTTGGCGTTGCGAGGACAACCTTGCCGGTCATACCTATACCGTCCCAATACCGTGGTGGAATGATATTATCGAAATTACTTCATCAGTATCTCTTTGATCGTACATTGCAAGATGGAGTCAAATACCTTTTGAAGGATTCCTCTTCGTTTATCGAACACAAGATCTACAATCTATATTGTTCAAGATTCGTTGTTAAAATTTGGAGCTGCCAAATAGAAATGACCTAACCAATTAAAGGAAGATTTCTGGGTCTTGTGGTTAATAATGCCATTGCATTTGCGACTGCTGCACTTAAATGCGGAACAGCGATTTCACCCACACCTCCAGGAAAAGAGCCATCAGGAACAAGCCGAACATGTAAACGAGGAGCATCTGCCATACGAACCATCCTGTAGTCGTGAAAGTTCGACTGTACTATCCCACCATTCTCAATATCGATACGACCATATAACGCCGCGCTTAATCCAAAAATCATGCCTCCTTCCATTTGTGCGATCACACCATCTGGATTGATTACCGTACCACAATCGATTGCACACCAAACATCATGAACTTTGGGCTTTCCATTCACCATTGAGACCTTCGCTATTTGACAGCAATAGCTTCCAAATAAAGAATATGCTGCTACTCCCATGGCGCTTCCATCATCATCAACACCATACTTCCATTGGGCCATATCACGGGCAGATTCTATAACACGACACATTCGAGGATCTTGAGTCAAGTGCGTCAATCGAAACTGTATCGGATCTATCTTTGCGGCTCCTGCAAGTTCATCAACAAAACATTCATTATAAAAACAATGAATAGAGGCTTCTACGCTACGCCAGTATGCATATGGAACAAATGTCTCTTCATGTACATTCTGGCTTCGGAAGTTGGATATATCGTACGCAGGAATGGCATCATCGGGAATATTTACCTCGCCATAGCTAACCACATCCCACAGTAGAATCACTCCATCATCTGATACCCTTCCTTCGTATCGTGCTATCGACTGTTTTCTATACCGATCAAAACGAATATCCATCTCGCGAGACCAAGACAATTTTATGGGCTGCTGTACCCTTTGAAAGACCGTACATGCTTGAGTGATGTAATTGTACATATCATCACCTCCTCCAGCTCGACGGCCAAATCCCCCTCCCATTGTATGTGGATGGAACACAACTTGATCCACTGGGATGCCCATTTTTTTTGCTATATATACTCGCGCAGAAAGAGGATTTTGAACTCCGCAAGCCGCGTGAACCACTCCATCTTCTTGCCAAATCGTAATATTGGGAGTTTCCATTGTTGCATGTGCAAGAAAAGGAACGAAATAATTAGCATGAATCAATGTACCTTCTTGAATAGAATCAACATCTCCTCTTTCTTCAACGATAGAATATCTATTGGGGTCTTGGATCGCAATTTTCATTTCCGATAGCAATTGGGAACTGGACAGGTTCGCATGCATAGGCTTGGATTCTGTGAATTTTACTGCTTTTGCCGCCTGTTCTGCTCTCCAAGGATTATCTGCTACAACAGCCACACCCTCTTGTACAATAACAACAGCTTTCACTCCTCTTCGAGTCAAGATATCTTCTTCGTTATCAATGGAGAGGACTTCAGAAAAAATTGCTTTGGTTCCCTTCACAGCAACATGCAACATTCCTTCTATTGCCTTGTCCATACCGTATACAGGTCGCCCAAAAACTTTCTCAGCCAAATCATTTCTTGGTGCAGATTTTCCGACATATCGATATTGTTTGGGATTTTTTAGAATGGGATTTTGTGGAACAGGTAATTGAGCTGCATCAAAAGCTAATTCTCCATATGTGAACGAGGTTGAAGATTTCTTATCATACACCTTTCCATCTCGTGTTTCTACCTGCTCAAGCTCTACCCCCAAACGATTCGCGGCAACTTGCAACAGTAATTGTCGCGCGGCAGCAGCTGCGATGCGCATACTCTTCCAGCCTGTAAAGCGAATCGAGGTACTTCCTCCCGTCATCTGAACATCAGCCAATCCAGATCCAATAAAAAAAGCATTGTCCAACACACGCTGGAAGAACCCCGACAACACTTTATCTTGAAGAACAAAACCTTGAATGATCGCACCATTGGAAAAAGAAGAATCTGCTGGCGCTTGTTCAACATGCACCTGCTCCCAAAGAGCGTCAAGCTCTTCAGCAACAATCTGTCTTAGACCAGTATGAGCCCCCTGTCCCATTTCGGTATGCGGAGAAAGAACACGTATGGTATTGTCTGATCGAATCTGAATCCAAAGAGCAACCAAAGAACCATCCGCATCTGCACCTTCTTGTTGTTCATTTCGGGGATCGTGAGCAGCAACCAAACCCAACCCTACTCCTAATCCTCCGCCTATGGCCAAACCACTCACCAAGAAAACACGACGGTTGAGCTTCATCAGGACTCTCCAACTTGCAGTATGGCGGTACGAATCCGCTCATAACAACCACATCGACAAATATTTGTAATAGAGCGACGAATCATCTCATCTGTTATCGGTTCTGCACGCGTATCTTTTTTCTGATGCTCTTTAAGAAAAGCTACGGCTGCCATTTGCATACCAGACTGACAAAACCCACATTGAGGTACCGCCAAATCCATCCACTTCTGTTGTATCGGATGAGGATTCGCCTCAGTCCCAAGCGATTCAATTGTACGAATGGAGGAGTCGTACACAGTCGATACCGGAGTTACACATGATCTTTTTGCCTTCCCATTCACGTGTACAGTGCAAGCACCACACATTCCCTTCCCACATCCAAATTTTGTACCCCTAAGTCCAAGTTCTTCTCGTAAAACCCAAAGCAAAGGCATCTCATCTTCTACGTCTATTATGTAATCTTTTCCATTTACACGAAGATTCATCGTTTTCTCGTTTTGTGCGAAAGATTGTGATAACAGTCTTTCAAATACATCAGTATCAATATGATATCTCATCATGTACCAAACCTTTTGAATTGTCACAAAATAGCGTACAACTGAAGTTCAGTAATAAGAAATATTAATACTTTTCAGAATAACCTAGACAGGACTTTTAATCGTCCCGTTTCAAATTTTGATCATATTGTAGAGGAAGCAAAGATCCGTTCAAAATATATCTTTGCGGTACACATCTATCTTATTGTTCAGCAACAAGAACAAGATCCGGTATTGTCTTCTCGACCATCTATAACCGTCTGTTTCATTACTTCATCGGGAGAAGCTTCTCGTATCTCTAATATACTCGCATCAAAAACAATTGATTCACCAGCAAGCGGATGATTACGGGACAAATTAACAAAGCTACCTACTTTGTTCTCCACATAGATTGTTACATAATCTCCATTAGAGTTTTGTATCGGAAGCCCCATTCCCTCGCGGAGCTTGTCGAAGTCTTTTCCAAATTCTCGTCGATGAACGCGTATGGGTTCGTGTTCTACAACTTCTCCAAAAGCATCTTCTGGAGCGAGTTCAACATGTACGACATCGCCTTTTGACTTACCTTCTAATATGCTTTCCATTCCAGACAAAATTTTATTGTGTCCATGTAAATAGGAAAATCCATTCTCTTTATCGACCACACCGCCGGTGGAAGTATGTAGAGAAAAGTTTATTTGAACAACTGCATTTTTCTGTATTGTTTCCATGATTTCACCATTAAAATATGAGGTTATAAGCTCAAAACTTAAATAACATCACAAAACAATAACCTCCAAGTAATATCATGTTTTACAAGGAGGTTTCTGTCGTTACTTTTGCTTTCATCTATAGATTGCAAAATTGTGTACGGTACTCTTTTTTCAATTGATAAAGCAGTCTTATACAATAACTATTACCGTACAAGACTCTTTACGTCGAAGAACAACAGCAATCTTCTGAACAGCATGTACATGTTTTTTTTGTGCAACAAACATCGTTTTTACAGTCACACAGGCAATCTTTTTCACTCATCACTATCTCCATTGTTATTTTCTATTTTATCTGCCAAAAGTCTTAGACTTTTGGCTACATAGCCTCTATTGAGAGCATATGTTCGTTCGCGACCGTTCTTCTCAAGTGTAACAATCCCCTCTTGCTTGAGTACTTTTAAATGTCTCGAAGCAACAGAGGCATCTACACTACAGCAATTACAAAGACACATCGCATTTTGTGGTGTATTACACTGACAAAGTTCATACACCAACGAAAGACGATTAAATTCTCCAAGTGCTTTCAGTAGGTCTGCTATTTTTTGTGTTTCTAGTTCTTTCATAATTACAAGATAGCATATTTGCACAAATATGCAAGTATAATTTTCAACAAACAAAAATATACCGCAATACACTTTACTACAGTGTTTTAACGATTCAAGATTTATCGTCTTGTAACAATAGAATCATTCTTTACATGTGTTAATAATTAGTATCGCGTTATCTTGAACGTTCGTAAAACTGCTTATATGAGGTTTTTTGGTTATGCTTATCTCTTTTATGACGCTTGCACTTGCAAATGAGCTCACTCCCCCTACCGATCCTGAGGAATTACAAACATGGTGGAAGGATGCAGGAGGATTATATATTGGAGAAACCAGTTACCGAGTCCAGGAAACCAAGTTCAGTGAAGGATTATGTGCCTTTGGACTAAAAGGAGGAGTTCTTACCCCTGTTTTCATGGGAACTGGAACAGTACAAGAACGTATGGTTGGATTTGTATATTCCGGCTCCGGCTCACTATCTGTTCGATTTCCACAAAGAGCTGATGCATGGTCATTTTCTAATCACATGGGAAAACAAGCAAACCTTCCTCGTAATGAATTACTTCCTGTAGCACTGCAAAAAAAAGCATATCGTGTTGAGATTGATCGTGGTCTCTTTCTTTCCGCCAATCCAGCCATTCAAAACCTCCGTAATGATCTTGAACCAATTGGAAAAGGAAAAATATATTCATACAATGAAGCAGGAGTCGTAGAAGCTTCACTGGTAACAAATTCAGATGAGCTGACAAGATTGGAAAAAATAGACATGAACACGATGCTCCAAGAACGAAGCAAAAACCTGAAGAATATCGGAATCAACATTCGCTCAATGATTCGACAAGACCGATTATTTCAAGATCATCTTGGTATTGAAAGAAAGTACATGCGCTCTATTGCTGATTTTAGAACAACACAGCGTTTTCATGTTGCAGGACAAGAAGGAAGTGTCATAGACTCGATGGCATATGATAAGTGGCTATCCTGTTTTCAAGATAGAAGAGACGAGCTCAATATCGGCTACCAGTCCATGGTTTTTTCTCAAGGAATAGATGCTGACAAACGATATCATTTTCAACGTTTTTCAGGTATCCCTCTCACAAAGAAAAACGCCCAAAACTCACCTTTGGGCTTAAAATCCGTGTACGCAAACAGCACCATTCACATTACTCCCATTAGAGGTGGAGCAGATCAAAAACTCCAAGTAGATAGCCTCTTGACATTTGAATCCAATCAAGAAAAGGTGCAACACCTTGTCCTAGAATTACCGACCAAAAGAGCTCGAGCAGGAACGTGGGAAATTGAAGCACTGGAACTTGAAGATGGTAGTTTACTTTCATGGGCAGGTCTCAATGCAAATTTAGACAGGCGAAAATTCAGTGCATCACGATTTGGAAAACAAAAATCCATACAAAATAACAAAGATCTAGAAAGACTAAAAGCCAATGAGCAGCTCACAACGAATAGCTCAATGAATCAACCGCCATCCACATCCGATAGTGCTTCGGAGAGTTCATCCCAAGAAATAGGCGATGCAGAAACAATCCAAGCTGCAGATCCATTTGCTGCCACACAATTATCTATGACAGAGCAAGATACAGCCGCGCAAGAAAGAGATGTATTTCAAGAATCAGGTTTTACATATAAAATTATTGTGATTCTACCGCAAGAAGTACAAAAAGGAGAGAGCATCACCATACGTTTGCGGTGGTCTGCACATTTCCCATATGCAAATATGCGTACTGCAGAAACATCTCAAGGAGTTGTTGTACGTTCTGCTGGATCATCAACAGGATTACTTCAATATCTTCCGACAACAATTCCTTCTTCTGGTGGTTCGCTTTGGAAATTTTATACGAAAATAGCAACAGAAAAAAAATACTCGCGCAAACAAAAAATCGTCGCTTCAGGAAAAACACAAAAAATGTGGGAGGACCAGACATGGAATTGGATTTCCGTGGATGGCAAAAAGAGTTCTTCTCCATCTATTGGACTAGGAAAATGGAAACGTTATGAGGAAAAATCTTCGCAAAGCATGCCTTCAATTTCGGTAAATGTCTTTAGCAAAAACGCGTTCAAGCGAAAACAGTTTCCTTCCGAAATTCGTCGCATCATCTCGTTTATGCAAAAATTTCTGCCTTCGTTCCCCCAAAATGAACTTGATCTACATGAAGAGCAATCTGACACCTTGCGTCGCGAGCAAGCAAAACCAGGCATAATTACACTGCGCAGTATGGCAATCACGGCCGTAGGCCAATCAGGAAAAAAGAGAGCAGGAAATAAATTTATAACCCAAGAACAAATCGCAGAACAAATCGCAGGACAATATTGGGGACAAAAAATATTCCCCAAGACATCACGAGAGATATGGCTTATGGATTCTCTTCCCAATGCGTATGCCAACTTCTATCTTAGGGCTGTGCATGGTGTTGAAGAGTACACCACGAAAATGGAGACATTGCGAGACTCTTTGGAAAAACCCAAAGGCAATACAGATTCATGGAAAGTTGCTGACAGCAAAAGTAGACCCTATTCGCTAACTGGATCTACACGACTCACTGATATACCTCTACATGTGCGGCAAAACTATGGCTTCTATATCTTTGCTGAAATGCTTCGACTCCGTATTGGAAATCAAGCATTTTTTGCGGCAATGGAAAATATTATCAAGATGAGGAAGAATGACTTCCTTACTACCGAAGAAGTTCAAAAGAATCTTGAGCTATCTTCCAAACAAAAACTCTCGGACTTCTTTGATTATTGGATACACGGGGGGTATATCCCCAGTTTAACCGTCACGACTCGAGTCGATACGATAGAAGGGAAATCGGTTATGTTTGGATGCATCACAAGCGATCTCCCATACGGTTTATTTGATGTACCCATCAGAATCACATTACCCAATAAAAGTATTGATACATTTATCAAAATGAACCATGGATTTGGTTCTTTCACCATTCCCAATGCAAACTCAAAAACAAAAATTGAAATCGATCCATTAGGATTGATCTTGGCATACAACAGAACATATAAAACTACAACGCAAAAGACAACGTGTAGTAAAGATCCACGAAAAGATTAGATTCTATGTATCTTCAGAGAGACTCAAAGGACGATTAGCCTAGCTCATTTTGAAGGTTCTGATAACATCGCAATGTTTTCCAAATAAAATTCTAGTCTCAAATGGTAGTACTCTTCTGGTCCGTTACCAAAATCCTTGACACCAATCGGCTGAACGTCTGGATTGCATTGAATTACATCCAGACCCGTTTTTGGAAGAGTATGCTTATTTTTAGAGCAGACATCAACACTACAGATATCAGCACACCGTAATCCAGCAATAAACAACGCATTCACCTTGGCTATTTGTAAATCGGTCATAAAATCAAGAGCTTGTGCTTGACTGGCTGGAAATAGAGCATCTCCATACACATAGATCGGATGCTTTTCAGAAGTAAAGTCAAATGTAATATCGGCTTGATATGCATAAACAGGCCCAAGAGAAACCTTTATACCAAGAAATTTAACAGAAGCTGTGAGAGTATAACGACAGTCCACATCTCTCCAAACTCCTGTACGTTGTTTGTGTAATCCTATCAACGCCTTCTTCGGATTTTGATATGTATAGTTATTTTTGTGGTCACCTATTGCAGACCCATACTCGACAATCCATTCTCCATCGTGCAGAGGTCCAAAACGCATCGCAACAAGCTTAATATCGATACCCAAGCGATCTACAGTTCGCAAAATAGACTCTACGATATACCCTATTTTGGACGGTTGGGTGATAGCAAACCTCTTCTCTATAAATGTAGAACCTTCTGACACAGGGATCTCTGCAGCATTCGCAGATCGCATTACAAATGATGTCCAACA
>NYTD01000148.1 GCA_002683315.1 Deltaproteobacteria bacterium
TCCATCTAATTGAATCAAAGATTCCCATCCTTGATCACATGCGTACCTATACCCATAAGATAAAGCTTGCGGATATCCTTTTGGAGCGTCTATTACATGAACTTGATATCCCCGAAGAAGAGAAATACTCTCGTCTGTAGAAGCACTATTAAGAATACAAATATTGGAATTATGGTCGTACGATATAATATTTCGAACAACATTTGAAATATTCTCAGCCTCATTGTGTACGGGAATGATGTAATTCAATTGTGCTCAAACCCACATAGCCCTTCATAAGCAATCCTTCCTGCTCCAATCAAGCCAAGTTCTTCTTCGAGAACAACAAAAATTGGAATTGAAGCGACTTGCCTATTCATAGGCTCTTTTTGCTGTAATGCTTCTTGAAAAGATGCTCGGATATAGTGTGGTTTCATTTTTTTGGCTACACCACCACAGAGCCAAATTCCTCCATGTGGAAGTTGGCGTATCGCTGTATCTCCTATCACTGAACCAAGAGAAGAGAGAAATATATCCAATCCTTGCAATAAAAAAGAATCCGTGGCCGTTCCAAACATTGCTCCTGCTGATGTTTTTCGCTCAATAACCGTTCCTGATTGTTCCAATAAAAAATCAAGAATATTTTCCATCCCCATACCAGAGCAAACATCTTCAACTCGGACTCTTGTTTTTCGATTACGCAAAAAAGAGTACAACTCATGCTGTTTTTGAGAGGTCGGTGCAAAAGAAGCATGTCCTCCTTCACCTGCAAATGCCTGATCTCCGATACGTAATGCTTGACCAAATCCTGTTCCTACTCCAAGAGCTACTCGGTGTGCATGTTTATCAATCGCTTTTGGACCTGCTATATGCTCCGCCTCAGCAAGATCAAGACCTTGAATCGCAGCCACCAGATCATTTACCCATATCGCAGGGCAAGGAAAATCAGCGATACTTCCGTTCCAGTCTGCGTTGGTCAAGGAAACTTCAGATCCAGACACTGGTCCCGCAATGGCTACACAAGCTCTCGTCGGATGTATTGAAACACCAACTTCATGTTGGTATCGCTCCAAATCATATGCAATACCCGTGCTCTGTGATGTAGGCCAAACCCGAATGTGAGAAAGATTTTGACCATCAAAAATAGCGTACCGGCAATTTGTCCCCCCTATATCACCAGCTAGAATCATACCTGTCCCTTCATATACGACTCTATATCCTCGATCGACTTGGGAATCTCTTCTGTTAAGATAACTGGCCCATCTTCCGTAATCAAAATGTCATCTTCTATGCGAATACCCATACCTCTATATTGTATAGGAACCCGTTCATCATCAGCTGCAATGTACAATCCAGGCTCAATGGTCAGCACCATACCCGCATCAAGAGGCATACTGGATCCTTTTGAAGCATATGAACCGACATCATGTACATCCATCCCCAACCAATGGCTCGTGCCATGCATATACCATTCTTTATAAGCCTTTTCTTCTATCAACTCTTCCACATCACCTTCTAAGAATCCCAATCGAATCATGGACTGCGTTAAAGATCTCACAGTTGCATAGTGGATATCCATAAATGAATTCCCCACAATACTTGCTTGAATACTCTTCTCTTGCGCGGTGAGGACAGCAGCATACAACTCTTTTTGCGCAGGTGTAAATGTTCCATTTACGGGCCATGTTCTTGTTACATCTGCTGTGTACCACTCATATTCACAACCCGCATCAATACACACCAGATCACCATCTTGGAGTGGAGAATCATTTTCGATATAGTGCAGAATCACTGCATTTGCCCCTCCGCCTACAATCGGAGTATACCCTGGTCCAGAGCCGCCATTCTTTCGAAAATGATACAACAATTCTGCCTCGAGCTCATATTCATAGACACCGGGTTTTGTAGCTTTCATCGCTGCACAATGTGCATCTTTCGTAATAGAAGCAGCCTTCTTAATCACCTCTATTTCATCTTCTGATTTGATCAATCGAAGCTCATGAAGAGTATGAGCAAGAGAGCAAATTCTATTGGGAACATCCATCCCGTTATCTTTTCCTAGTTTTCGAGCTGTCGCAATGGCTTTTCGAACCAAGGAATCATGCTCTTCATTCTCTCCAAAATCATAATGTAAACCTGTATATCCTTGCAATAGTGCAGGGATGCGTTTTTTTAGCTCTGAAATAGGATACGCAGCATCTGCTCCATATATTTCTACGGCCCCTTCTGGACCGGGTCGAATCCCTGTCCAAATCTCACGACTTGGTTCTTTTGGCTGTACAAACATAATAAATGGTTCTTTCGCACCTGGACGGAGCAGAACCACAGCCTGAGGCTGAATCCAACCTGTCAAATAAATCAAATCCGAAGACTGTCGATACGGATATTCCGCATCACCATTTCGATGATGCTCGGGAGCAGAAAAGAGAAGTGCCGCATCTTCTCCTAATTTTTTTAGAAATCGATTTCTTTGATCATGATAGCGTTGCATAAAAAAATATCCAAGTTTGATAAAGTAGTTTCCCATAAAATATCTCGTTTGAATCGCTCCTTCTCTCATAAAGGTGAAATTTTCTGACTTACATCCTAAGATTCGGTTAAAGAACAAGAAAAGGAGGAAGCAACATGGTTGCAAGTATCTTTGATAAACCTGTTGTCATTGTTGGTGCTGGCGTTGCAGGATTGGTTTGTGCACATCTACTTGCACAAGCTGGTGTTCGTGTTGTTGTCGTTGAATGCCTTGATGATGTCGGAGGACTCGCCCGTTCTTTTACATACCATGATGAATTTGTATTTGATTGTGGTCCGCACAGATTCGATGTAACCAACCCAAAAATCGGCACATACGTACGAGAAATCCTCGGTTCTCGAAGTACAGAGTTTCCCAGAAAATCAGAGGTATACTTCAAGGGAAAGTACTACGGATGGCCCATCAAACCTCAAAATCTGATCCAACTTCCTCCGAAGATCGCAGGAAAGGCATTCGTTGATCTCACACTAAATGGATTTCGAGAATACCCTGACAATAACTTTGAGAGCTACATCCTAAGACAATATGGACCAACGCTATTTCAACATTTCTTTGCAGGCTACTCCTATAAGTTTTTGGGGCTTCACCCTCGCCAAACTCATTCAGATTGGGCCAAAGTAGGGATCAACAGAGCAATTATTGATGACAATGCACAAATGCAAAATCTCTTTCAGCTGCTCAAATCCACACTTTTACAAGTAAACAAAAAGCCTCAACGCTTCCTATACCCGCAAGGAGGGATGCAAGATGCATGGGATGAGATCAAAAAAAGAATTATAGAACTCGGAGGAACGCTACATACTGGAATACCAGCCATAATGGAAGGCTCTGATGGGATCGTTCATACTGTACGTGTCGGAACGGAATCCTATGAACCTTCTCAGGTCATATGGACAGGGCCCATCACACAGGCTTGTAAACAACTCAATGTTCCCAACCCTTCACTAAAATATCTCGGTCTAATCCTCTACAATGTCATGGTAAAAGAAGAAGCTCCTCGTGATTATCAATGGTGTTACTATGGAGCAAAAAACCTACTTATTAACCGTGTTTCGACACCACGATTTTTATCTCCAGATACCGCTCCCAAAGGAACTACTGGTTATTGCTGTGAAGTTACTTGTATGGTTGGTGATGAACGATGGAAACATGGAGAAAAACTCACAGATAGGGTCGTAGAGGATTTGATGCGTGTACAAATGCTGAAAAAACGCAGCAATGTGATCGATGTACAAATCGAACGTCTTCCCAACAGTTATCCCATCTATCATGTAGATTACCCGCAAGAACTTGACCAAGCTCGTAGTGGCCTTTCTAAATTTAAAAACCTCACCTTGGCAGGGCGAACGGGACTATTTTGGTACAACAATATGGATCACTCGATTGAAAATGCGATGCAGCTTTCAAAAAAGCTCCTCAAGCAGTATGTATAGTTCAAGAAGATAAATCCAAACAGTGAATGGTTTGCGTGTGGTCTTGTTCAATTGAAAAGGAAAAAGGCTCAGTATTTTCCTCGTTTGTAAAATAGGTATGTGTACCACGTACCTCTGCACGATGAGCATTGGGAAAAACTACCTTCATTTTGGATCCGATATGAACATATGTACAGATCACATCGGACATCAGTAAAAATCGAACCAAGGTATCCAGTGGGATATTTTTACGAGTCTTTCCAAGTACTGTGTGTCTTTGCGTGGACATTTTAGCTATTGAGATGGTTTTCAGATCTGATAAAAGAGCAGAATCCACAAAAGAACCTTTTGAGTCAATGTACAAGATCGGCATCTTCATATATCGTACTTCTTTGGTCACAAGTGCAACGCTTGAATCCATATTGGGCTTTCGAGCCGGAATCAAATCCAGAAAGTCATGTTGAGCAATTCCTCTTGTTCGCATTTCCGAAAGCAAAGAATGGTCTGAATCTCGTCGTAATTCAAATGACTTCATGAGCCCCTCCAAAAGTGAATAATGTTAAGTATGTTGCTTAATACAATCATAAAAAATACGATAAAAGAAAGCGGAAAATCATTTAAAAGATAAAAACATCCGATAATCTAAAATAATGGGGTTGCAAAGAAGTATAGTATCTCATTATTTTAGGCTCGCTCTCTTCTAAGTCATTGTACCCCTTGGAGTTCTCATGAAAGTTCTATTTAGCAATCCACCATGGTGGGTAAAATCCGAGCACTATGTGCAAAGTCGTGGAAATGTCTTTACAGCAGGTGTTCGAGCTGGATCTAGATGGCCCTTCACATTCCTAAGTCGCTCGAAACCAGATCGATTTTTCTATGGAGACTATCTTCCCTATCCATTTTTTATGGGCTATGCGACAACATATGCACAAAAAAATACCGATGCAAATATCATATTCCGAGACTCGCTTGGATTACGAGAGTCATATCGAACATTTTTGGAATACATCAAAACAGAGAACCCAGAAATGATTGTCATTGAGTCGGCCACTCCAAGTTGGGAGCACGATTCAAATCTTATTCGACGACTCAAAAGAAAGTGGCCACATCTAAAAATCGTAGTCACTGGTCCCATTAGCTCCAAGGCAGAAGAAATTATGGAAGAACTTCCCATACATGCCTGCATAAAAGGAGAATATGAAAAAGGGATTGTTCGAGTCATCAATGGAGAAGAAGGGATTCTGCTTCACGACTTACTTACAAAAAAAGAAATGAATGCAGCCCCTTTTCCATACTATGACGAAGAGCATGCACGAATCTATTGCGATGCGGGTTCATTAGGGGGGCATCTCCCACACGCCCACGTATGGAGTTCAAGAGGATGCCCTTATAAATGTATCTTTTGCGTATGGCCTGCAACGATGACTGGAAACGATCCAGATGGTAGCAATCGACGTACGGTTCGTCACTACAGCAAAGATTACATGGAAGGATTCGTTACAGAATTGGTAGAGAAATACAAATTCAAAAGTATTTATTTTGACGATGACACATTTAATCTTGGAAATAAGCATGTGATACATATGTGTGAGGTTATGAAAAAAGTTGGTGTTCCTTGGTCTGCAATGTGTCGTGCAGACACTGTTAAGATGGAAACATGGCAACTTATGAAGGATTCTGGCTGCTTTGGAGTCAAACTCGGATTCGAAAGTGGAAACCAATTTGTTGTCGATAAGATTGTAAACAAACACCTAAACCTTGACTATGCCGCTTCCGTCGTGCATCATCTTCACGATATTGGTCTCATTATTCATGGAACATTTACATTTGGCCTACCGGGTGAAACGAAAGAGCAGATGATGGATACACAACGATACATAGCCTCTCTTCCGTTTGATTCTGTTCAAAAATCAGGCACAGCAGAGATTGAAGGAACCCCTCTTGCAACCCTCGCAAAAGAAGGTTCTCTCAGCGCATATGAAGCTGCAACCATCGATGAAAACTACTCAGCAGAAGTAGATGGAAAGGTAAAATGGGATCGACTCGCTCGCGGGGAAATCTAATCCATCCACTACATCTGTGGACTTGTACCAATCCCGCTTTGCAGGGTTATTTTTTACGTGAA
>NYTD01000149.1 GCA_002683315.1 Deltaproteobacteria bacterium
AGGCTGCGGTTGGTATTGCGTTTGGCTCTGATCTATCTCAAGCTGTATTGGGAGGTGCTGACATTGCGATTCAGGAAGGAGAATTGGATACAATCCCTCTTCTTGTTCGATTGGCGAAGAGGACGGATATCGTTGTGCGACGCAATATACTTGTGTCCATTCTTGGTGGATCGGTTCTCGCTGTTTGTTCTGGGATGGGATGGTTATCCGTGGTTTTTGTGGCAATCGCGCAGCTTGGCTTGGCATTGCTGATAACGATTCAGTCTGCGTCATTATTAGGAGAGAATGTTTCATCGTTTGCAGAAAGTTGAAATACAGCTGTGTTCCACTGATGGGTTTGTACAAATTCTCCCTCTTTATAGCTATTTGCATATGATGCAATTGTCTGAATATTGGAGAAATGGTAGCCGGGCACAGAGAAAAAACGACTATGCTCTTGTATCATCAGTCCTGAATCAGGAAAGGAGCGATCCCAAAGGTCAAATTGGCTTTTTGAGCCAAGACTTTCATTGGTATGTGCCTGCACATCACAGTAAAATCGAATCCAAGCCGCATCGAAAGGAGATGTAGTCCATACATCGTTAATGTCCCACGCATGAACGGCGTCGGCGAGGATTTCTCCTCCATTGTATTTTTGTGCAACATGTACATCACTTGGAAGTAGTGGAATGTGAAGGTTTATCTTTTGAATACCAAATATAAACATGTGAAATCCCAACAAGATTGATAGGGGACGGCCAGAAATACGTCTGCATATATAGATTGTACCGACAACCCCCCATCCAATTCCCATAAATTGAGGAGAGAATATACTTATAGAGAGAATGAAACTTACACAGATGAGCCACATTATTTTTTGGTCTTGTTGTTTTGGTAGAATGAAGGGAGTGAGAACGATACCTCCTACATATAAAAAGAGATCCAGTCCTGCGATGATAATTGAATCAGAATCCATGTTGTATAGCAATCCCAAAGGGAATTCTGTATGAGAAAATAGCCAGAATGTCCAAGGGATGATTCCGAGCATACTTATGATGAATGCGATGAATACTCCTTTTCGATGTTGCGGATAAAAAAGCCCGATCAATCCCAAAAAAAATACAAGAAATATGGCGCTTGTCGTACTTAAAAAGCAAAGACAGCAAAAGATTCCGAGTAGAATCCATCGATGAGATAACCAAGACCACAAGGCGAAAGATAAAAAAGAATAGAAATAGATCTGTGGATGTGCTTCTATTGCAATCACCGAAAGACCAGGGAGCGTAAGCAGCAGCAACAGAGTTTGCGTTGGTCTCTTGGTCTGAATCGACAACATCAGAGAAGAAAAGATATGTAAAACAATGCCAAACAGTCGTATTGTTATCTCCGTTTTGGGGAGAGTCGCGGAAACAAAACCAATTCCATAGGCGATCATGGGAGGGTGATGCCAGTACCCCCACGACCAGTGTTGACTCCATGTCCAGTAGTAGGCTTCTTCTCCCGACAATGGAAAAGAAGAGGCGTCATAGATATGAAGACCCAAAAATAAAACAGCAATGATAATGTTGACATACATAGGGACTTACTTTGGTTCTCGAAAAGGAGCTTTTTGCTGACAGGGGAGCTGTGTTTTTAGGGTTGGATTGACCATGTGAGCATCATACCAAAATGATCCTTGATTCCAATTATTATGGCTCTTTAGCAATAGGTTTCGCCATTTTTCTTCATTGGGATAGATTCGTTCCACCCCTTTTTGGAGAGTGGGGAGAACGATTCCATATCCGAGATCCAAAACAGACTCAACGACGCGTTGCGCACATTTTTCATTGACCGGTTCTCCTGCACAGCACGAACCAGGGTCCAAGACAAGAGATTTTTTACCAGAGATTTGTGCAAAGGCAAGAAGACTTCTATGACGTTCATCACGTAATCTCATTGTAGCAAGACCCGTATGTTTCTCAAGAACTTCAATGAGATCTATGGCTCCATATAAGCTTAAGTCTCTGTGTGTGATATCATTGGCGTGTTGATATTGTCTTGTCCACCATTGTGGAGGATTGGGTATTCTCTCCTTACTCCCCCCAACAATACGTTGTCTTTTTTGTGCCCAAGTGTCATAGTATGCCCATGAGTCACAAATAAGCAAAGAGCACAAAAGGAATGTTGCACGCTGTGTGAATGTTTTTTTCCACAGCGATAATGAGTATGAAATAGAACACAAGATTCCAAGTGATGCCGGGGTGATATATCTTGGTCTTGTACGAGGACCAAGTACATAGGCTGTACCGATGATGAGAATACAGCCACAGATCCAAACCAAGATTCTCGTTTTGATTTTTTTGGTAGATGTGAACAGTAGTAGTCCAGACAGGATCAAGAGTTGGTCGTATTTGCCTTGTGGAATACCACGATCGTACAGGTCAAGTAGGCGATACCAGCCCGAGCTAAGAAATGAGAAGGAGAATTCGGTTTGCAGTCGTGTTGGGTTTGTTGGCCACATCCAAGCATAAGACCAGTATGCGCAATATCCAATAAGGATGGATAGATACAAAAGATGCCGGTTCCAATTTTTGATCCATAATGGAGTGAGAGCAAGGAGTACAATGGGAGGAAGCCCAAGTTCTTTGATGGAGACGGCCAATGGTGCGAGTGAGACTCCACACATCACTGCAAGCACTCCAATTGGTTTTTTTTGAGAAGCTCCCCACCAGCAAAGACCGATACTCAACCATGCTATGCTTACACATACTGGATCTGCACCACTGAGCAAAGGGAAGTAGTGGCTCATAGACCAACACGCTCCGATCCAACCTAAGATAATGGCAGATCTTTTTGAAAAAGCCGCGCCGCACAGCATAAGAGAAATCAACTGTATGAGACCAGATGTAGAAGAAAGAATCCTGCCTGCTTTTTGTGGTCCAACATCAAGATAATGACTTAGCCACTGTATGGTTAGGACTGTAATATCTCCCTTTCTCTCTCCAATTGAAGCCTTGTATATTACCTCTGTTCCTGCTGCTCCGGGCATGTCGCGTAGATCAATACTCCATAGCAAAAAGATATGAAGAAAAATATAGACGAGAAGAGGGAGAATATAATGAAAGAGGCGCATCATATGTACGCTCTATGAGTTTTAGTATGAGATAGTAGGGATAAGGCCTTCTGGATTCGGATTTTGCTTCCAATTTCGAAGCATTGTCCGAGCGGGGGATTCCCCAGTTTGGACTTGCTTGATGAGTGGATTGAGCAAAGAAACGCTTTCAGGCTGCCATTCTTCAAGGCCTGAAACAGCGATATCAACAAGTTCTTCTGCCCACGATGACAGTTTTTTTCCACCCAATTCTCCTTCTAGCCCATGTGTACACGCGATGGAAAAACGTTGTGCAATATCATGATGTGTACAAAACAATTCTTTTAGGGCAAGCGCTTTATCCATCGCTGTATCAGAATATAAAAGCCCAGAGAAAAGCGCGCAAAAAGCAAGTGCAAGCTCATGAGAGACACAGTCTGCTCCACGAACTTCAATGGTACGTTTGATTCTCACTTCAGGGAATACGGAAGTCATATGTAGTTCCCAATCGTCTTTTGTAGGAAAGTGACCATCGATACCATGATTGATAAAATCGCGAAACGAACGACCACGTGCGTGAATCCAATGGTCTCGTTGGATAAACATCATGGGAACATCCAAAAGATAGTTGACCCATCGCTCGTATGAAAAATCGTCTCTTAGGCCAGGAGGGAATCCGGTTCGATCAGGGTCTGTATGAGTCCAGATGTGTCCTCGATAGGACATTTTCCCTGTAGGACGACCAAGATAGAGTGGTGAGTTGGCATACATGGCTGTTGTGAGAGGAGCAATGCCAGAGCACAAAGCTACTTTTCGAGCGCAATCAGCTTCATTAGAGAAGTCGTAATTGCACTGTACACTTGCTGTTCCTTTCATCATATAGTGTGCGAGTTTACCTCTTTGTGGTAGATACTCTCGCATAATGACGTATCGTCCTTTGGGCATCCATGAGATATTTTCAATCTTTGCGTACGGAGTTAGTCCAACTGTAACGGTATGAAGTCCCGACTGTGTACATAGTGTGTTGAGACAGGTACGGTTTGTTTCAAATTCTTTTTGCAGTGCAAGAAGAGATTTATGTGGTGCTCCCGACAGCTCAAATTGCCCTCCCGGTTCAAGTGTAATTGAAGCACCATCCTTGGTTAGGGCAATTATTTTATTGCCTTCCATTTTGGGCTTCCAATCCCATCTTTTGGCAAATTCCAAAAGAAACCAACGAATACCGAATGATTCTTCGTATCCGACGGACATTCCGTTTGGTCGAAGGATGATTCTTTCGTATTCTCCTCCCACCAGATAATTTTCTTTTGGTGCTCCATAGCCATAAAATTCTTCTAGAATAGATTCAGCAGAGATAGCGGACATATCGATTCCTAATAAAGAGTTTGATGTCGATAAATAGCCTGTTTTATCTCTGTTGAGAAGCGATTGCAACGACAACGTCACTCTTCGCGAATGAGGATATGATACCCCACTTCACTTTTGATGAGTGGTGTGTGTTCTCCAATATCAAGGGAAAACACCGCTTCTCGTAATTTTGATCCTATTTTTTCTCTTTCAACAAAACCGAGATGACCACCACGAGAAGCCATTGCTCCATCACTGTATTTTTTGATAAGAGCAATAGGATTTTCTCCATTCAAGATCTCTTGATAGGCTTGTTCTGCCCGTTCTTTTGCTTCTTGTGGGCTTCGATCCACTGTACTTGCATATGCATCTTTCCATTGAATCAAAAGTTGTCGTATCGCGATCTCTTGTAGGGGAAGTCGCTGTACAATATGGTATCCAAATATAGTCTCACATATCCCAATTTCTCTTTCTTGTAGTTGGAAGACAGTATTTGAAAAATTTGGCATCATTTGATGATGTTCGAACACGCCGAGTGCTCCTCCTTTTTGCGCGGTCGGATCATTTCCAAATTGCTTGCTCAGTTGGACAAAATTCTCTCCTCCTTGAAGCTGTACAAAAATATTTTCAGCCAGCGCTTTGGCCTCTGCTCTTGTCCGTCTCAGATTGCTTTTTGCATTTTCAGCATCTTTATATGAGATCAAGATGTGACGTGCTTTGATTCGCTTTGGAAGGGGTATGTCAGGATCGACAGAGATTTTCTCGATATCATTTTTTGTGATCGAGGATGGTGTTTGTGTTTCTTGACAGCCGATGTACAACCAAAAAAAGGAGGAGAACATAAGGTACATATCGTTTGGTTAGTATTCTACATAAAGACAAGGTATTGGAACAATGATAACGTGTTGTTGCGATTGTATACTCCTTTATGTAATAAAATACGTATGCAGATTATATAAGGTTTGACTGTGATTCGCATAGCAGAGCACAAGCGATTGACTATTTTCGCACTTGGATGCGCGATTTTTGTTCATCGAAATGTGGAAAGAATTCTTGGTTTTTTTCTGTATATTCGACTTTGTTTTGCTAATTTTGCATTGGTCGTAATCGTTGTATATATTCTCTTTACTATGAATTTTGCGAATCAATAATAGAGTTATATTTATTCTCGTGATGATTTGATTCTATATGGAGAAACGTATGTATAACAAGATATATTTTTATATGACTTTTCTGTTTTCTTTTATAACGGCTTGTACATCATCCAATGATATAGAGTCTATGAAAGCAGAACAGAAGAAAGAGAAGATACCAGAAGAGCAAAAAATGTCGGATAATAAGCAAGAGAAAATAGAAAAAGACCTGAATTCAATGTCTTCAGAAGAGATATATAAAATGGTCGAGAATAATGAACATCTAACTCTTTCAATTCCTGGTGATTCTATCATGGGAAAAAGAGTAGATTTTACCAACGAATTTGTGGATCAATTTACGCAAAAAGGACGTTGGGTTACAGGAGACACAGCAAAGTACAAGCTATCCTATGAAAACAACGGGTATCGTTTTGAACATAAGGATCCCAATAGTCTACAATCGTCCTATGTTCCTCTTGGTGTTCTAAGCGATCAGAAACCATGGGCATTTGAGGCCAAGATTCATATTCTCTCGGCAGATCCAGATGCAAATATAGGATTATTACTTGGTGGAAATGAACAGGGTGATAGATTTCTTTTCAATATCAATCCTTCACAAAAATCATATACCCTCGGAACAATGCATAATAAACAGTGGACGATCCTACAAAAAGGCTCAAACAGAGCTATTATGCAATCAGATGTGTATACACTACGTGCTGAATATGTACGTGGAAGGCAACAATTCTTTATCAATAATTTTTTCATCTCTGGCAAAGAAGGAACATTAGATCTGCTTGGTGATCACTTTGGATTCATTATCGATGGTAAGGCAAGTTTTTTGGTTGAATACGTAAAAATAAGCTGGTCTTAAAAAATATTAACCTTGTACATCCAGAGGATCCTTTTTTCAATACGATTCCATCTTCAATTACGGATATTGATGTTTGATCGTTGTGTATAGATTTGAATTTCAAAGGGATTAGATGGATATATACAGGGAATGAAAAAAATCAATGTGGATAGATGGATATCATCTTTTCAGATTGCACAGAGATCGGTTATAATGGCGTATTCTATGAGGAGAAACGATGCCCAAACCTCGAAAGCACAGCACAAGATTCCTAAATTTAGTAGACGATGCAAAAACTCGGATTAGTGAGATCAGTGTAGAAAAAGTACGAGCAGATTTGAAAGCGGGTAAGCTGCTCAATATTATTGATGTTCGTGAAGAGAGAGAATATCTCATTAGCCATATTCCAAGTGTACGTCATATTGGAAAAGGTATTTTGGAGCGTGATATTGAAAAATGGTACCGAAATGTTGACGAGGAATTGATTTTATATTGTGGTGGAGGGTTTCGTTCCGCTCTTGCTGCAGATGCTCTAACAAAAATGGGATACACCAGAGTGTTGTCTATGGCTGGAGGGTTCCGAGCGTGGAAAAAACATGGTGGTCCTTTATCCTTGGATATTTGACGTGGAATAGGATCTTCATTTGTTTGTTTTCTTTCTTTTGATGGCACAAGGTATACCTGTAGATGATTGGATGCAGGCAGTTCCCATGTTGATTTCTGGAGAGAATTATTGTAGTGGAATTCTTATCAATGAACAGCATATCGCTACAGCATATCATTGTGTCGCAGGAGGAAAACATGTATATGTGGAATGGGAAGATGGTCAAGTAGAACAAGGGCAAGTTGTCTCTGTAGACTCCACAGTCGATCTTGCGATTATTTCTTTATCTTCTCCTGCAAAGAAACGGAAGCCTTTATCTTTGTATCAAGAGTCAATCTCTAGAGGGATGAAGGTGTATGCTTTGGGTCATCCCTTTGCGCCAGCTGCATCGGGGAAATATTCAGACCTCCTTCGTTGGAGTATTGCAAAAGGGATCGTTTCACAGGTAGGAGAAACGTGGCTTCAGACAGATACACCCCTAAATCCGGGGAATTCAGGTGGAGCTCTTGTTGATGAAGAAGGACGAGTTTTGGGGATTGTCTCTCATAAATTTCGGGCAGAAGGTCTTTCTTTTGTTTCTTTATCAAAGGGTGTGGCTTCTCTCCAAAAAGAGATTTCTCCAATGGGATGGTTTGGTGGCATTTGGTTTGTTTCGCCTTCCATTTCTTATCCTTTTCAGCCAAAAAGCAGTATGTCTTTTGATATAACGACTTCTTTTGTCTTTCGAGATGTGCTTGATCTCGGTATTAGAGGTCGCATCTATGGTGATCGAATGACCGAAGTGATGGAGCAAGGGAGCATCTATCATTATCCGTTCAGAGCGCATACTCTTGGTCGATTTCGGTTGGGGGAAGGGCAGGGAAGTGTTGTCTTTGCCGGTGGTTTGGCTGCATCGTATGAAGACCTACAAATGTATGATAATGATTTATACAGATCAGAGTCAGGCTATTCATGGAGTTGGATTACGCAAATTCATACAGGTGGAATGTATGTGTACTTAGAAGGAATTCCGAATACTTCTGTGATTTTATTTGGACTGGGAATTGAATCTTTGAGTTTTCGAGGTGTTTTTTAGGGTGCGTTCCCTGTATTGACGATAGCCCCTGTAATATTGGTCGTTCCAATGTTGCTTATCAATGCATCTACATCACCTGTGCTCAATTGGGTATTGTAGGATATATTTAGATTTCGACCAATGGATGTGAGTGCATATAAATCATCCAAGTCGGTCAAGCTGGTATTGGCTGTGATATTTAGGTCAAAACCAATGGTAGAGAGTGCGGTGAGATGAAGATCAACGAGGTATATGTTTTCTCGTATGCTGCATGAGTTTGCAATGCTGGTTAGCTGTGGCATTTCGATGCTTGTCAGTGTTGGATTATAGGAGATGTCCACAAAGTATGTCATTGTTGCTAATTGTGGTATTGCAATGGAGTCCAATTGGGTATTGGAACGAATGACCAGTTGATCATCAATTGTTGTGAGATTTGACAAGGTTAGGGCTGCGATTCCGCTGTTGTTTTTGAGGTTTAACTGTCCTTGAACGGATGAAAGAGCAGTGATTTCCAATGACGTTAAATCGTTGTCGGATATAATCAAGCTGCCGTATACATCACTTAATAGAGGGAGAAATAGATAATCAAGTAGAGGATTGTTTTGTATTCTCATATTGCCGCCACTTATTGCGAGAGTATCAAAGAGAATATCAGAAAGTTGTGGATTGTTTTCAAAAATAATAGATTCAGATGTGATGGCAGAAGTCGAAAGATTTGGTATCGATATCGATTGTAGGGTTTCGTTTCCTTGTACAAAAATCGAAGAGTCCAGACTGCTTAGTACAGGCAAGGATATATCGATTAGTGCATTGTTATAGAGACGGAATACACCATAAACAGAGCTTAGTGTATCCAAATGAATGTCTTCTAGATCAGGATTGTCGCTAAAGTCGATCATGTCTGCTTCATCAAGAGCTGAAATGTCAACCTGTTGAAGATCGATGTTCTCTTCTATTTTTAGGTTTGTGACACCCGTGTATAGAGTGGAGATATCAAGATTGCTGAGTTCTGCATTGTCTGAGAATGTAAATGCTCCCTCAATTGATTGTAGTGAAGAGAGATCGATTGAGGATATCCCTGCGCTACGAATGGTTAGATCTCCAGCGATTTGCTCTAAATCAGAAAGCTGGACATCTAATGTATTTCCACTGTCGATTAGGAGATATCCCGAGATGCTTTGTAGCGAGGATAGGTCAAGAGATGAAAGAGCAGTGTTGGTCTCTAGATGAATAAAGTCACCAGTACTTGTGATTAAGGGTATGGAGATATCTTCAAGAGAATCATTATTTCGTATATATATGGATCCATATAGTTGAGATAATGAGGGCAGGTGTACATTTAGTAATGCTTGGTTGTTGTCCAATCGTAGGTTTTCATCGATTCTCTCTAACTGTCCAAACGAGATGGTTTGTAATGATGGGTGACCTGTAATTCTCAATTCACCATTGAGGTGGGATAAGCCATTCATACTCAAGGATGTTAAGGCATTATTATCTTTTATGTGTAGCTCAATAAGTCCTGTCCCTTGGCCAATAGAATTAATGGCGTTCATTTGTATGGATCCCAATAGTGGGTTGTTATTGATTTCCAGACTTTTTGTGATTGCGCTAAGTGCAGGAACGGAAAGAGTGTGTAGGGAATTATTATGATGGATATTGACCTGTTCTATCGATGTCAAAGAAGGGAAAGAAATACTTGTCAAAGACTCATTTTCATAGAAAACCATCTTTGTTAAATCGCTGAGAGAAGCGAAGGATACGGATTGAAGATCGCTATTGTTGTATATATTGAGTGTGGATATTACCCCCGTTAGCGAGGGGAAGGACAGCGAGTGTAAACCTTGATTACCATAGAAGGTAAATGTTCCAGAGACTGTTTCAAGAAGATCAAAGTTTAGTGCTCCAAATTGTGTGTTGCTAATCGTGAT
>NYTD01000150.1 GCA_002683315.1 Deltaproteobacteria bacterium
GATGGAGATGGACAGGGAGATGTCATCGTTGGTGCATACGGTAACGATGAAAACGGTATCCATTCAGGAGCCGCGTATTTATTTTTATCTCCTTTTTCACAAGAACAAACACCGATTCGTTTTTTGGGTATGGAACCCAAAGATCACGCTGGACTAAATGTACATATTAGTCCAGATCTAAGTGGCGACGGTATTGGTGATATTATTATTTCAGCTCCCTATAATAAGACTGTATACATCTTTCGTTCTCAATCTTTTGCCAATATGTTAGAAGGTGACATCTATCTTGATCAAGCGGATCACACTATCATAGGAGAGAATGCTGGAGATTACATCGGTTGGTCTTTGGCATCCACATCAGATATGGACGGAGATGGGAACGCAGAACTTCTTATTGGAGCAGATGGAGTTGATTATGGCTCTTTTTCTGGTGGAATGGCATATCTTATTTTTTCTCAAACACTATCATCTCAAAATCGTTTTAATATCGAAATCGCAGACAGAAAGTTTGTAGGAGACCAAGCACTTGCCAATGCAGGACAAGCCGTAGAGAGTCAAGATATGGATGGAGACGGTATTGATGAGATTATTATTGGTGCAGATGGTGGAGACCAAGGTTCAGAGAATGGAGGTGCGATATACATAAACTATGGATCAAACCTCCAAGCCCAAGACCTTCGTCTTTCTAACTCCGATATTACGCTGTATACAAAAACACCTTTTTCAGAAGCTGGTTCAAGTCTTGCCTCTGGAGGAGATTGCAATGGAGATGGTTATCAAGATCTTTTAATCGGCGCTCCCTCTCCAGAACCCACACGCATTGATAGCTCAGCATTTCTTGTTTTGGGAGGAAGCATCAATGATGGTGCATTAGAAGACTCAGCCTACCAGTTTATCGGAAATTACGATAACACCGGCTATTCCCTTTCTTTTTCCCCCGATATTGATGGGGATGGATACGAAGAAATCGTGATCGGAGCTCCCAATCTATATTCCAACATCAAAGGAGGCTATACCTACCTTTGGCCAAGTTCTTCTCTTTCCTCGGGCACGATGCTCGTGGCACAAAGTCCGTATGTTTTTTCTTCCACATACTCCAGAGAACGATCTGGATTTTCGATTGCTACCACTGAAGATGAACAAGGCATCCATCTTATTATTGGTGCACCACAAGCAAATGATGTAGGATCTGTCTCTTTCCTTTTATTTACTCCATGATCTTTCTTTTTTTCTTCGCCTGCAACCCTCTGTGCTCTACAGAGCAAATTGAACGATACTTATTATACGATTTTCGCTATGTTCGTTCAGAAGAGAATATCTCTCAAGGTTTTGACCTTGATGTTGTCACAAGTGACGAACATGAATCAATAGGATGTCATCATCCAGACTTTATTGATCCAGACGGGATATCAGGAATCGACAATAACTTTGCTCACATCATCGAAGATTTAGAGGCCACAGAAGCAGAAGATATCGAGTATTCTTTCGACGAAGCTGTTCGTGATGGAATACTACTTTTAATCTTAGAAGTTCGCAATCAAGAAGAATGTACAGAACTTCGACTCATATCTGGTGAAGGAATTCCCTACCTTTCTGCACAAGGAGATCCCTTAGATGGACAATCCTTTTTTTTGGAAGAAGAACAAACCCCCTGGATGCAATCAAAATACGAATACGAGCAGGCCACCATAACAGAGATCGATATCACACTTCAAAGCGAGATCATGTCCATACCCATTTCCATTCCTTTACAAGAAGGAGCACTAAGACTATCTTCAGATAGAACCAATGGGATTCTTGGTGGAGCTCTTCCACTATTGGACGCACTCATCCTAACAAGTTTTGATATGGTCGGTATGACAGAACAGCTTCAATATAGACTTGCCAGTCATCTAGATCTGAATCCCAATGAACATGGTATATGCCAATCTATATCTACAAACTTCTCATTTTCTACCATTCCTGCTCATCTTTACACCAGTGAAGACCAATGAATATCTTGCTCTTTCTTCTTGGCTGTGATCAGCGCGTCTACCTCGATAACAATATTATCTATCCGAGTACTTTTATCGCACAAGGAACAGACAATGATGAAGATGGTTGGCTTGTTGAAGAAGGAGACTGCAACGATAATAATCCACAAACATATCCAGGAGCTCCCGAAATATGTGATGGTGAGGACAATGATTGTGATCGAATCCTTGATGAATCAGATCCTGACTTGATTCAAAGTACACTTATTCAACAATTCCGCGATCGTGATGGAGATGGTTATGGACAAACCATTTTGTCCGCAAAATCTTGTTTTGTTCGAGCAGGCTATGCTACGGAACCAGATGATTGCAATGATGAAGCTCCACTCATTCACCCACAAGCTCCCGAAATATGCGACTCCATCGACAACGATTGCGATCTGCTCATCGACCAAGATGATCCCAATCTTGTACCTACACGCTGGTTCGAAGACAAAGATGAAGACAGCAGTGGTTCAAACATAAACTTCGTCGATATTGACGATTGCAGCTCTCCTCTTGGATTTGTGATTGAACCAGGAGACTGTAACGATGAAAACCCAGAGATACACGGTCTTGATATCGACAAAGATGGAGCCTCTATCTGTGAAGATGACTGTGATGATCTGGACTCTCTGCTCTCCCCAAACGCCAATGAATACTGCGATGGAATAGACAATAACTGTGATGGTAAAATCGACAACAAAGACCCACTCGTTTATGGAGCATATTGGTACAAAGATCGCGATGGAGATGGGTTCGGAAATCTGACAGACATATATCTTCATGCAAACTGCACACAACCTTTGGGTTGGGTAGACAATCGAGATGACTGTAGCGATCAAGAATCAAGCATATATCCAACACAAAATGAAATATGCAACAATGGCATTGATGATAACTGTGATGGTGCCATAGACTGTGCCGATTCTACATGCATTGATACAATTGATTGCCCTATCAAAATAATCGAGGTGTGTGCAGAGGAAGCTAATACAAAATTGGTTGTACAAAATACTTCTGACATACTCCCTTCTGCTCTGCTCGGTCAAGAAAGAATCTTATATGCCCTTGATAATACGATATTCGATCAAGATGGATTTTCTTGGCAATCACCACAGACAATTATAGCCTTCTCTTCTGTTCGTGATGTAGATGGAGATTCCCTACCAGATGCCATCGCATTCGCTAGCGAACAAAGTTTCCTTTTCTCCTCTCAAAATAGTCTCCTATCACCGACTCAAACGATGAACATGACTGGCTCACATGCGATTCTTTGTGCGGAAAACATACTCATCATTGATGAAAACTCGATAAAAGTAGTGGGAGGAGACACGTATACTTTCTCCGACATCTCTTCTTCTGTTATGTGCATCGATCACAATCAAGACGCCTTGGAGGAATTATGGTTTTCTATACCTTCTCAGGGTTTAATCCAATCTCTAAACCCATTGAATGGAACCATTACACTTGAAAGAACCATACCTACATCACAAGTTGTTCTTCTCGCAAATCTCGGAGATATCAACGAGGACAATATACAGGACTTTCTACTATTGCACGATCAAAAACCGATTACAATCGTTACAAATACCGAGGATGAAACAACAGACGTATTCATCTCTCACTTTTATTCCAACCCATGGAACGCCATCACAAGCACTGATACTGACCAAGATGGTCTACTTGATGCAGTCCTTTCGACCACATCTATAGATAATCGAGGAGAAGTAATATACATGAATGGCAAAGACGTCCAACAAGCCCTTACGACTCCTGCTTCACTCGAAGACATTGGCGTGTTTATTCACACTCCAATGGTCGATTCTTTATTTGGAGATACGATATTCGCAACATCAAATCGACTTCTCGTTACTGCACCAAAATACCATATTCAAGAAGAACAACATGGGGCCATCTACGAGTATAATTTTCCTCTCGTCACCGATTATCTGTCGTTCCCAGATGAAGATAAAGACGGTTTTGGTGCTCTTTCTCCTCCGACTGGAACATGTGTCGTTTCCTCAACGGCATATCAAGGAGACTGCCAGGATAACCGTTCCTTCTCATCACCCCATATGCCTGAGGACTGTACCAACAACATCGATGATGACTGTGATGGATATATTGATGATCATGATCGAGATTGTCAGGTGGATTTTCAAGAAAATTGTATAGACATGAAAGATAATGATGAAGATAATCTAATAGACTGCCTTGATCCTGATTGCATGGGAACATTATCATGTGAACCTGCAACACTAATATCTTCCGGAACCATTCAAAGAACCTTATACCCTTCTCCCAATCCAGACTGTACAGACCTACTATGCACAGATTACCCCCAAGGTTATTGTGCTTTGAACATAGAAATCCAAGGAGATGTCCGTATACCAATAGAAGCACAAAATTACGAACGCTGTTCCTTTGAACTTCTACTGGAATATAAAAGCGATGTAGCAGACTGCTCTGTGCTCGAAAACACTCAAAATATTTTTTCATCCTCATGTCTAGAAAATATTTCTTCCATCCCTACTGTGCTCACAGCCAATGAATTTGGAGATGCCAATCATTTCAGTGGTTATGATTTTCTCAAGGTATATTCTGTGACGGAAAAATTCGAAGATGGTACCTATATTTGGACGGGGAACGTACTTCCTCAGCCTACAAAATAATGACGCATATACATATTGGCTTGACGTTTCCACCATCCCCAATCATGTTTTGAATCTTTACCCCATATATCGACATGACACGGTATACCTTTTCTTTGTAGTACACGTGAAAGAGCAATCGTTTCCTCAATACATCCCTCTTCATATGCCCCTTTTCCACAAATCAGCGTTAACTGTGTATTCTTGCGAACCATGTCTAGAGCTTCACCTTGAAGATTGGGAACATATGCAAGTGGATTGTTGAAATATAAGGAAGAAGAATCCTGTCCATCTGTCAATGCGGTTGTTAAATATCTACCCGACATACAAATCGCTCTACGAAATCGTTTTGGGTATTTTAAAGCAAAATTCGCAGCATACATTGCACCAAGACTACACCCTATAGCTTGTAGTGGTGGATCAGGAAGATGACAGTCTTCCGCGATAAAGGCAGTTAATTCGTTAAGAATAAATTGTTCGTAACGAGAATGGTGCTCCATTCTCTCTTCTAGTGTTCCTTCTTTCTTCGTCCATGCTTGTGCTACATTACTCTCAGGGCAATATAATTTCAGCTTTCCTGCATGTAAAAGAGGACGAAGCATATCGATCATTCCTTGCTGTTGCCATTCATGAGCAAATCCTGCTGCTGACGGAAAAACTACAACTGGTGGTCCGAAATGACCGTAACACCAAAGATGAACGCTTCTACCCATTGATTTAGAAGGGATACGCATGTATCTATCACTCATATTCACTCCCAAAATATGAAACCTTCCGATGACATATCCACTCTCTTCTCGACCATCATATATAAAGCTCAAAATGTTTCAAAATCATCACTGAGATTGATACCAACGTATCGTAAAGAATGATGAAAATAGCTATCAGATAGGATTTTTGCACAAGAGATATGGATATACGAAGACATGTGAGATATATACATGATTATATTTTATCTATAATCATCCGATAATCACTCTGTTCCCTCACCTAGGAGAACCTATGTTTTTTCTTACAGCCCTGCTCGGCCTTGCTTTTGCAGAAGAGATCCAAGAAGATGAACTCGTAGTATCTTCCAAAGGACGTTTAATCCTCCTTCGTCCAGACAATACATGGGAGGAAGTACCTTCAGAAAAATCCGTTTGTCTATCGAGGGTGGAAAAAGGACAAACAGAAAAAAATGGCTATACATTTCGAGCACGGGGAGATCTTTTCCTCACCAAAGGCAAAGCATTTTCCTATATTCTTACCAGTCATCCCGATCAATCAGAAGCTATTATCGTAGAACTTTTTCATAAAAAAGGAACATTCCAAGGTCCATTTAATATCCTCTTTGAGGATAATCATTTTTTTCGTAATCTTGAATTTGAAAGAGTAAAAGTTCCTCATAAAGGCTGGAGTTTCCGCTTTCAAAAAGACATTCAGTCTCCTCTTATCACCGACATGAGAACCAAATACGTACATAGTTTTGAGAACCACAAATACAAGCAATTCCGCCTCGCAGAATTTAGCGCAAAAGACTTCCGTTCTCGTATGCAGTGTCTCTATGAGTCCGTGTACACGTACCTCAATTCTCCACAGAGTTTCAAAAATAAAGAAACCCTAGAAAAACAACGTCAAGAAGAAGCGTTAAAAAAACAAGAAGAAACGATTCAAAATCCGAAAGAAACGCCTGAACCTCCTCCATCAAAAGAGGAAGAAAAAAAGACACCAAACAAACCACTATAAAAATTCTAGGATCCTCAAAAAATCCTCATCTTCGATAACGAAGTTGAACCGATTTGTTGGTATATGCCGTAATGATCTTCCCCTCAGAAATAACAACATGTATCCCGCGATATGGCGTAAGATCAAATTTAGAAGAACGGCATTCTTTTTTCCCTATGACAACAATTTCGGCACCACGTGCGTGATAAAACGTACCACATAACATTGTTGCAACAACCCCTTCCATGGATATCGCTCTTTGCGCCATACGCTTCTTAGCATGTGGTGTTAGCAAGGATGCAATATTTGAAGTCGCTATCTGAGGGAGAATTAATGCGGCTTTACTTTTCTTGCTCATTTTTTTTAATTGCTTGGATTGAAAAAAACACACATCACTTTTTGACATTACACACCTCAGAAATATTTGAAAAAAAAGAAAAAGAACCGAACACTATACAATACATGTAATGAAAAATGAAAGGACAAATCGTACAATGAAATTATCAGCCTTTTTATCTGCGTCTTCTTTGCCCAAAACATTAACCACCCCCGTATCCAAATTGATCTTTTGGACTCGACGATACCGAGCACAAAAAAAATACATGGAGAAGGCTGTGCAATCAGGTAAAGTCGCATCCACCATTGCGTACAATAAATTTGGAGTATATTGCGTCCCCAATAGTTCTTTGAGTAGACCTGCCTCTAAAAAGGTCTTGCAAGGACAAGTATATGAGCCAGAAACAATTTCTTTTATACAAGACAATCATCAACAAAAAGATATTATTCATGCAGGAACTTTCTTTGGAGATTTTTTACCAGCATTGTCTCAATTATGCTCTAAAAAACAAGAAATATGGGCTTTTGAACCCAATCCAGAAAGTTATGCCTGCGCACAAATTACAATAAAACTCAATAA